>CAYNTC010000226.1:0-4255 GCA_964399795.1 uncultured Pirellulales bacterium
AACTCAAACTGACCGTTTTTATTGTCATGCTGAGCCGAAAGGCGAAGCATCTGGCTTTAGCAAAAGAAAATCCATATTTTCTCTGGCCAGATTCTTCGCTTCACTTCGTTTCGCTCAGAATGACAAAGCGATATATGTCTTTGCAAATAAAAGACTTATCAACAATAATGTTAGTAAATAGGTCAATTTGAGTTACATAATGTTAAAGAGCTACGAGATTCCTAAACGGCCTCATGCTCCATACAATAAGGAGGGTTTGTATATCAACATTTGAACTTACAAACTACTTGACCTCCTCAGTCAGGATGGTTACATCAGTCCGATTTTTTACTTGACGAGACACTCTGGGTAGTATAAAAAGCCTAGTTGTGACTTATGATTACGGCGGAAATGTGATGAGCCCACAATCCAATCACCTCTGTTTTCAAGCAATTGCCGGGCAAAGTGCAACCTTACCACGAATCAGTTGTTCCTTGAAAGGGTAGAGAAATGAAAAGAATCACAACGCTAATATTGGCTTTAACATTAACGGCGGTTCTGGCTCCGGCAGAGACGGCTATTGGTCAGTACACCTTCTCAGGACGCGTTATTGAAGGCCAGTGCCAAACAGAACCGCCCAATAATGCAAGTTACCTACCTAATGTAGACCTGGAGCTTTATGGCTCCAACAACCAAGGAATGCTTGGCGCCTTTCAGGACAGTGCGACCACTGACAACGACGGCTGGTATGGCCTGAGTACACGAGTTGTATTCGAATACTATACCATCGTCTGTAAGGGCAAATCAGGTTACAAGTTTGAGTGCTCCCGCTCCGTTGGTGGAACAGCCTCGGGCCAGCAGATTGTGTACACATGGCCCCTCGACGGTAAAACACCTACCGGCAATAAGTTTTGGTATACACAGCAAGGTGGCCAAAACAATCCACCTGTAGCTAATAACGATTCAGCAACCACGCTCAAGGATACACCTGTGACTATTAATGTGCTGGTAAATGACAACGATCCGGATGGTGATCCCCTTACAATAGTAAACGTCACAAACCCTCCTAATGGCTCGGTGATCAATAACGGTAACTCAGTATCGTATACACCTGATTCTGGATGGACCGGCACCGATACATTTGACTATACCATCAGTGACGGCAACGGTGGCTCTGATACAGCAACGGTCACCGTCACAGTCCTCGAGGGCGAAGAACCACCGGGCGATTGCATAATCAACGTTTACAAGTGGGAGGACAAGAATGGCGACTGCGTCTGGGATACGGATGAGACAGGACTTGCCAACTGGAAGATCTGCCTGGACACCAACCAAAACTGCCAGTGCGATCCAGGCGAAACTTACAAAATGACCGACGCAACGGGATGGTGCTGGTTTGATGTGGCTTGCCAATCAACATATTATTTAGCTGAGGAACTCAAACCTGGCTGGCAACGTACTTGCCCAATTTCTCCCCCATGCCAGGTAGATATTCATACTGCATCGCCATTGGCCGCCTACTTGGTCAGGTTTGGCAATCAGCGAACTACTGATGAGTATGACTTTGGCGATGCACCGGATACGTACGGAACCCTGCATGCAAGTGGTGGTGCCTACCATGATGTGAATCCTGACCTCCATTTAGGAGCATCTATAGACGCCGAATTCGATGGCCAGCCCGACCCTCATGCCCTAGGCGATGACAATAATGGTGATGATGAGGATGGCCTGACCAGCATCAGCAGTCTGGTTCCTGGCCAATCGGCCACAGCAACTATTCAAGTCAACAATAATTACCCTTCCGATCTGGACATCACGGTTGCCGGCTGGCTTGACTTTGGAGGCGACGGCAAGTGGGATCTTGTCCCTGACCATATTGGAACACATAATCTGATTGTACCGGCCTTTAGTACAACACCGTTCCAATTTACCTTTACGGTTCCTACAGGCGCCATTCCTGGACCAACATTTGCGCGTTTTCGCCTATTCCGGGTAGAAACAGAACCGGGTGTACACTTCTTTCCTCTGCCAACAGGGTACGGTGAGGAAGGTGAGGTCGAGGACTACGAGGTCACGATCGAGGGCGAAGAACCACCGGGCGATTGCACTATCAATGTTTACAAGTGGGAAGATAAGAATGGCGACTGCGTCTGGGATACAGACGAGCATGGACTTGCCAACTGGAAGATCTGCCTGGACGAAAATCAGAACTGTCAGTGTGATCCAAACGAGCCTTATAAAATGACCGACGCAACCGGATGGTGCTGGTTTGACGTGGCCTGCCATTCTACATATTATTTGGCTGAGGAACTCAAACCCGGCTGGCAGCGTACTTGTCCAACCTACCCCCCATGCCAGGTGCAAATGAACACTTTATCTCCGGAGGCCGTCTACTTGGTATGGTTTGGAAATCAGCAAGTTGAGCGTCAGTACGATTTTGGCGATGCTCCAAGTAATTATCCCTCAGCCAGCCATGAACTTGGTGGTCCGTGGTTTGGTGACAAGAGCGACCTTCCCGATGCGGAACCTGCCAGCCAGCCGGACCTTGCAGCTATGGGCGATGACAACGACGCTCAAGGTGATGACGAAGACGGTATATTACCTGTTGGGAATCTGGTTAAAGGTAACTGGGCTTTTCTCGCTATTACTATTGTCCCTCCAGGCTCCGGAGATGCGACTGTCGCCGGATGGATAGACTATAATCGCAACGGCAGTTGGGATGACCCAGGCGAATCTCTCGGATCGAGCAACATTGGCGTTGGACCGCCTCCACCTGGTGGGTGGCAACCCTTTCCTACGCTTTGGGCTTTCCAGGTTCCCGCCAATGCCCAGATAGGCACCACATTCGCGCGTTTCCGAATCTATGAGGGACAGAACGCGTCCGTATCGTCTAAGGGCGCCGCTGGTGCCGGGGAGGTGGAGGACCACCAGATCGAGATCAAGGCAGTGGGGATCCCACCAAGCGATGGAATTATCTGGGGATTCAAGTGGTGGGATCAAGACGGCGACGGATCATGGGGATTAGAACCGTTGCTGCCAGGTTGGGAGATTTGGCTGGACTACAATCAGAATGGTATACGGGACGGTGGGGACTGGTACACTACTACGGCTGCCAATGGAGCCTTCTGGTTCAGCGGATTGACGCCTGGACAGAACTACACCGTGGGTGAGGAACTCCAGCCGGGCTGGACCCAGACCTATCCCGCAGCCCCCTGGACCCATAGTATCACGGCGCTGACATGGGCGCAGCCGATCCCCGGTTTCATGTTCGGCAATACGAAGATAGATTGGGGCGATGCACCTGATCCGAGCTATCAGACGTTGCAGGCCAGTAGCGGAGCATGTCATCTGATCGTGGATGGATTCCATTTGGGTCAAGGCGTTGACCCAGAGATTGACGGCCAGCCAACGCCGGACGCCCTGGGTGACGACATTAGCCTAAGTGATGACGAAGACGGAATTTTCTTTGAGACACCCCTGTTGCCTGGCCAGATGGCGGGTATCAGGATTGTTGCCTCTGCCCCAGGTTTTGTTGATGCTTGGATAGACTTTCTCGGCGATCAGAGCTGGGGCGACCCTGACGACCATTTCCTCAAAGCCGAGCCAGTTGTAGCAGGAGACAATCTGCTTAGTTTCGCAGTGCCATCCTGGACGCCGCTAGGTGATACATACGCACGGTTCAGGTTCAGCAGTGTCGGTAACCTCGGATACATTTGGCAGGCCCTGGATGGTGAGGTTGAAGACTATCATATCCTGATCGGTGAGGACGGTCCGCACGTGCCCGGCGAGGGCGAACCGCCGCCACATGTCAAGTGGTCTCAGCCACCCATTGAAATCAATCCAAATCTCGAACTTCCTCCGGTGTTCTGTGGCTTTGATGAGCCGGCCCGGTCCACTGAGCAATCCGGCCAATCCAGGCAGTGGCGCATGGATGCCGACGACTTCCGTTGCCTCGGGCCCATTCCCATCACACGAATTCGGTGGTGGGGTTCATACAAGAGTTGGGATTCAGACGAACCGCCCCAGTCCCAGCCGGGAGCTTGGCACATCGGTTTCTGGGCCAACCAGGTCGATGGTCTGGAACCCAATCAGTTATATCCGGAGCGTCTGGTCTGGTCATTGGAGATTCCTGCTGAGCGGATCCATTTAGAACCTGTGGGGCTTGAAGAATTTCCACAGCAGCTATCGGAAACATGTTTCGTTTATGAAGTCCGGCTGGAGCCGGAAGAGTGGTTCCACCAGGCCGAATTTGAGAGTAACGAGGGTGTCTTCTGGA
>CAYNTC010000227.1:0-4244 GCA_964399795.1 uncultured Pirellulales bacterium
ATTTTAGACCAACAATCATGTAGTGGCTGCCAATCAACATTATTAATGTTTCTAAGGCGACATGGAAAGCAGTTGCGTGACAATATATCAGATGAAAAAGAGATTGTTATCGCTATCGGTAAAGGCCATAAACAGCTGCCAGATGGTACGTTGTGTGTCGGCAACTGTACTGAACGGTATAAAAACTGCAGAGCATTCATTCCTGGATGTCCGCCGGTAGCGAGTGAGATGCTGAAGGAGTATTTTCAATCTTAAAGATGAAAAGAAAGGAATTATTATCGTGAAACAATGGCGTTTCGAGGTTTTCAGTCGGCCGGGCTTTGTTGACGTGCACGGCGGCAGTGTATTAGAAGATATGAGGGAATTGGGTATTCATTCGGTTGAAGCAGTCCAATCGGCAAAAGTGTTTCTTCTTGAAGCTGATCTTGATGAGGCTTCTGCAAAACGTGTGGCCAAAGAGCTTCTGTCCGATCCTGTATGCGAAGAGTACTACATAGGCAGAAGTTCTGCGCCGGCTGGACTGGCAAAGGCGACGCTGATCGAGGTACATCTTAAAAGCGGTGTCACCGACCCTGTGGCTGAATCGGTGATGACGGCTATTGCCGATATGGGTGTCAGAGCGGAAAATGTGCGGACCGCACGAAAATATGTCCTGCTTGGTGATATCAAGCCCGCCCAGACCGAAACAATCGCAAAAAAGATACTGGCGAATGACTGTATCGAGGTTGTTCTGGTCGGCAATGAAGCTGAGCCACCAAGCCCACATCTGAAGCCATACGAACTGAAGGAAGTGCACTGGCCTGTATGTGAGCTTGATGACGATGCACTGATAGCGCTTAGTAAAGAAAAAGACCTGTTTCTGAACCTGGTTGAGATGCAGACAATTCAGAAATATTACCGAGAACTTGGCAGAGAACCGACCGACGTTGAGCTGGAGACGCTGGCTCAGACCTGGAGTGAGCACTGCGTTCATAAGACCCTCAAGAGCTCTGTTGATATGTCGATAAACGGCGAAAAAATCCATTTTGATAATCTGCTTAAAGAAACGGTTTTCAGAGCCACCAAGGAATTGAACAAGAAATGGTGTATATCGGTTTTTTCTGACAACGCGGGCGTAGTGGAATTTGACGAGGATTCCGCGATATGTTTTAAGGTTGAAACCCATAATCGTCCCTCAGCGCTTGACCCTTATGGTGGGTCAGCTACAGGCATCGGCGGAGTAATACGAGATCCGATGGGGACAGGGCTGGGGGCAAAACCTATTGCCAATACAGATATATTCTGCTTTGGTCCGCCAGATAAGAAATTAGAAGAAATTCCTAAAGGAGTTCTACATCCGAGAAGGATCATGAAAGGCGTCGTGGCAGGCGTGCGCGACTACGGCAACAGAATGGGAATACCAACGGTCAATGGAGCAATTTATTTTGACGACAGATATTTGGCTAATCCGCTGGTCTATTGCGGCAACATCGGCCTAATGAACAAAAACAAGTGCTTTAAAAATCCGCAAAGCGGGGACTTAATAATAATGGTCGGAGGAAGAATCGGCAGAGATGGGATTCATGGAGCAACCTTCTCAAGCGGCGAGATTACCCATGAGTATGAAACAATCTTTTCCCATGCTGTGCAAATAGGCAATCCAATAATGGAAAAGAAAATGTTGGACGTATTGCTCCAGGCAAATGAAGCTGGATTGTACGAGGCAATTACAGATTGCGGAGCCGGCGGATTGAGCAGTGCGGTAGGAGAGATGGGCAAAGAACTTGGTGCAGAGGTTGATCTGGAAAAGGCTCCGCTAAAATATGCCGGCCTTAACTATTCCGAAATCTGGATTAGTGAAGCTCAAGAGCGAATGATTTTAGCCGTCAAGCCTGAGAATTTAAAAGCGATAACAAAAATATTTGATAGTGAAAACGTCGAGTCAACCGTTGTAGGCAGGTTCACTGATGACAAAAAATTAAAGCTGCGATACGACGGCCAACAGGTGGGTGAACTTGACATGGAATTTCTGCATGAGGGCGTGCCTAAATATAGCCGAGAAGCAATCTGGAAAATCCCGAAGCTGACCGAGCCGAGTTTACCTGAAAAGAATAATTACAATGATGAACTTTTGCAGATTCTTTCGTCTTACAACGTGGCGAGCAAAGAATGGGTGATTCGTCAATATGACCACGAGGTGCAAGGCGGCTCTGTCGTAAAGCCGCTCACCGGCGTGACGAACGACGGGCCCGGTGATGCTGCGGTGATTCAGCCGAAACTTAGCTCGAACAGAGGCCTTGCCATTAGTTGTGGATTGAATCCGCTGTATGGTGATATCGATCCGTACTGGATGGCCTTAGCTGGAATCGATGAGGCAATCAGGAACTTGATATGTGTTGGAGGTCGAATCGATAGGATTGCGCTGCTTGATAATTTCTGCTGGGGCAATTGTACAAAGCCGGAAACCTTTGGCCCACTCGTACGGGCAGCACAGGCTTGTTACGACGGCGCAATGGCTTTTCAAGCTCCTTTTATATCAGGTAAAGATTCATTGAATAATGAATTCACCTGCGAGGACGGAACCACAATATCCATCCCATCAACGCTCCTTATAAGCGCCATATCGATAGTTGATGACGTTAGCAAATGTGTAACAATGGATGCAAAGCAAGCTGGTAATTTTTTGTTCATTGTTGGTGAAACTAAGAACGAATTAGGTGGCTCTCATTACTATAAGGTCAATGGTTATATTGGCGATGATGTTCCAAGGATTAATTTGCAAGCAGCCCCCAAAATCGCTCAGAAGATTTCAATGGCGATAGTGGAAGGTCTTGTCGTTAGCTGTCACGACTGCTCGGAAGGTGGGCTGGCGGTGGCGCTTGCGGAGATGGCCTTTGCAGGAGGCCTGGGCGTAGAAGCAGACTTACGTGGTTTGCCAAAAAGTAAAGACTGTTCACGAACGGAAACACAGTTATTTAGCGAATCAAATTCACGCTATATTGTGGAAGTTGAACCCGAGAAATTCGATGCGTTTGCTAAGTTAATGCTTAATCTGCCATTCGGGCAGATCGGGATGGTAATAGATAAAAGAAATCTTGTCATAAAAGCCGAAGACGGCAAAACAGTTATCGAGGCGGATATAGACTCACTAAAACGGGCTTGGCAAAAAACGCTCGATTGGTAAGCGATGGCGTAGAAAGGTTCCAAAGAAAAAGTTAAACGGAGTAAACCGAGTATAGGAAGACAGATGATGGCAGAAGTAAGAGCAATAGTTTTGCGGGCAGCAGGGATAAACTGCGATGTAGAAACCGAGCACGCACTGGAACTTGCAGGGGCACAGACCCAACGTGTGCACATCAACAGGATGATCGAAGATAAAAGCCTCCTGGACAAATATCACATTCTTGTTTTTCCTGGCGGCTTTAGCTATGGGGACGATGTCGCTGCAGGGAAAATACTGGCAAATCAAGTAATACACCATTTATACGAACCTGTACAGAAGTTCATCGAGAGCGGAAAATTGGTTCTTGGAATCTGTAATGGCTTTCAGGTATTAGTTAAAGCAGGGATCCTGCCCGGCGGTAATTCAACAGCGGAACAAGAAGTCACTATCACCTATAACGACAGCGGCAAATTCGAAGACAGGTGGGTATATCTGGCGCCCCAAACGGATAGGTGCGTTTTCATAGAAACCGGAAAGCAAATTTATTTACCGGTTGCACATGCTGAGGGCAAGGTTGTCACCAAGGACGAAGAGACGCTTGAAAAGTTAAAATCTGAGGGACATATTGCATTCAAATACGTGGATGAAACCGGCAATGAGGGTGGTTATCCCGTTAACCCGAACGGCTCAGTGGATTCCATAGCTGGGCTGACCGATGCAACAGGCAGGGTGTTAGGACTTATGCCACACCCGGAGAGATGCATCAGGCCAACACAGCATCCACGGTGGACTCGCTTGAGAGATAAGGTCGATAGTGATGGGACGATTATTTTTAATAACGCGGTCAAATACGTTCGAAAGAATCTCTTAACGCTACCAGCCTTTCAGGCGGGGAATTAAAAGATAACTTTTGGTGTTTGTTTTTAAGCCTTCGTGTCGGCGACACCGTGTCGAATATCTTTGTAAGCTCGAATTGTCTTGCAATGTTTTGGTGCTGCATATAAATTGGTTTTCCTGATCAGGGCCCGTAGCTCAGCGGCAGAGCAGTGGACTCATAATCCATTGGTCGTAGGTTCGAATCCTACCGGGCCCATTCGCTAAA
>CAYNTC010000228.1:0-4216 GCA_964399795.1 uncultured Pirellulales bacterium
AAGACTAATTTGGCAGCTATATCCTTCCTATTTACTCGTGACACTATTGGCTCTGCTCGCTGTGGCGTGGTATTTATCCTATTCATTTCGTGGTTTTTATCTTGACCAAACCCGTGAGGAGCTGAACACCATTGCCTATGTGGCGGCAGAACAAATCTCAGGCATTTTAGAAAGTGAAGACACAACTGAGATTGATTCACTCTGCAAAAGGCTTGGCCAAGCTGGAGATGGTCAAACTCGTATCACCGTGGTCTTGCCTTCGGGTAAAGTCATTGGCGATTCCGATGAGGACCCCGCAGTTATGGAAGACCACTCCTACCGACCGGAAATTATCAATGCGCTTCGGCATGGCTCTGGTTGGTCGCTAAGGTTTAGCCAAACAATCGGCAAAAATATGATGTATGTAGCGCTTCCCCTTCGTGGTAAGGATCAAATTTTAGCCGTAATCCGGGCGTCGATACCTGCCACCGCAATTGACCAGGCTCTCCATGATATCTATGTTAAGATTTTATATAGTGGTCTTGCGGTAGCAGCCTTTGCTGCAATTTTGAGCTGGCTTATATCACGTCGAATAAGCAGGCCGATAGTGAATATGACACAGACAGCCGAACGCTTCTCGCAGGGCGAACTCGACCGAAGAGTTCCTGTGCCGGCTTCTGAAGAATTAGGCGCTTTAGCTAAGGCGTTAAACACAATGGCAATTGAACTGCATGAACGAATTCTAACCATAACCGGACAGCGAAATGAGCTTGAAGCAGTTCTTTCAAGCATGGTAGAAGGAGTGCTGGCTGTTGATGCCGATGGGCATATCGTAAGCATAAATAAAGCGGCCGCAGATTTTCTGAACCTTGAACCCGAAAAAGCCCATGGCCGAAGCGTCGAAGAAATCATTCGCAACGTCGATATTCAGCAGTTTGTATATAATACTCTCAGTGCTCAACAACCCACTGAAGCAACTATTCGTTTGGCTCCGGAAGGTGAAAGATTCATCCAGATTCACGGCGCCAGTCTAAGTGGGAGCGAAAATCGCAGGGGTGGAGCAGTAATCGTTTTGAATGATATGACAAAGATACGACGGCTTGAGAATATACGTCGCGATTTTGTTGCTAACGTCTCACATGAGCTTAAAACGCCAGTTACTTCTATCCAAGGTTTCGTGGAAGAATTGCTCGATGGAGCAGTGAAGGAGCCTGAGAAAGCAGAACGTTACCTTAACATCGTGGCTAAGCATTCTGACAGGCTCAACGCCATTATTGAGGATTTGTTGACGCTGTCACGCCTGGAAGAAAGCAGCGAGAAAAGACAAATTTCTTTAGAAGAAATGCCTTTACGTCCGGTACTGCAAGCTGCCATTGAGCTATCGACTGAAAAAGCCGAAAAGAAGCAGATGAAAATTGAACTTGTTTGCGAAGAAGGCTTACGGGGAAAAATAAATACCGCATTGTTTGAACAGGCTTTAGTTAACCTGATTGATAACGCAATAAAATACAGCGACCCCGGCAGCAGCATTCAGCTCACAGTTGACAAACAGAACGGAGAGTTAACTATATCTGTAAAGGATCAAGGTTGTGGGATAGCACCGGAGCATCTCTCACGCATTTTTGAGCGTTTTTACGTCGTAGATAAAAGCCGAAGCCGAAAACTCGGCGGCACAGGTCTCGGCCTTGCTATAGTCAAGCACATAGCCCAGGTACATGGTGGCCATGTCACGGTCGAAAGCACTATAGGTAAAGGCAGCACTTTTACTATTCATTTACCCCTGAGCTGACAACTAACAAATTTTTAACATTTCTTTAATGTTCTTATTTACTCAAACTGACCGTTTTTATTGTCATGCTGAGCCGAAAGGCGAAGCATCCGGCTTTAGCAAAAGAAAACCCATATTTTCTCTGGCCAGATTCTTCGCTTCACTTCGTGGAGTTTACCCTTGAGCGGAGCGAAGGGCTCAGAATGACAAGGCGATATATGTCTTTGCAAATTAATACGCCTGAGGCGTATAAAAGACTTATCAATAATAATGTTAGTAAAAACGGTCAGTTTGAGTTATTTAGCAAAAGCCCCCTTTGAATGACGGATGCGAGGAAATCCGCCTGCGATATTAACACGATTCTAACATATCTTTGATTCTGCCTTAACAAAACCAGGTTATTAATTGCTACGATTTGAACGCGTGTCTGCTCAGGGATGGCTTTAAGCAGACGTAACAAATTAGTTGTTTCCTTTTTGGAGGCGCTCAAAATGAAGAAAGGATGGACCAAGAAAGGGTTTGTAGGATTAACTATTCTGTTTGTTTCGACTTTTTTGTGGCCAGAAGGGACTGTTATGGCGGATGAGCTTAACAATCTAAAAGAGCAACTGAAGGATCAACAACAGAAAATGTCGGAACTACAGCAAAAAATTGTTGAGCTTGAATCAAGGCAAAGGCTCAAGGAACAGGCACTTACTGAGAAATTGGATAAAGTTGAACAGAAAGTCCAGGAAAAGCCCAGTGCCGCTCTGCCGGATAGTCTTAAGTGGGCTGAGAAAATCAAGTGGTCGGGTGATTTTAGATACCGCTATGAGTACATTGATAAGCAAGGCAAAGCTGAACGCCATCGCAACAGGATTAGAGCTCGCCTCGGCCTCGCAGCAGAGTTGAATGATGAATGGGATGTTTTTTTCAGAATTGCCACTGGAGGGAGGGACCTTTACGTAGACGTTGATAAAGAAGGTCCAGATCCCAACTACGCCACTGACGTGGGCGTCGGCAGTTTTGGCGACCCAGTTTCGACCAATCAGACACTGGATGAGTTCTTCTCCAGCAAGGACATCTGGCTTGATCTGGGCTACTTCGGCTACCACCCTGTAACGATTCCGGGTTTAGATGTATACGGTGGTAAAGTCAAGAATCCCTTTTACCGTCCCGGCAAGAATCAACTCATCTGGGATGGTGACATGAATCCAGAAGGTATTAGTGCGCAATATGCGGTTTCGCTTGGCAAGAGCACTAAGATCAACGTCAATGGCGGTGGATTCTGGGTAGAGGAGAGTTCCAGCGGTGTTGACACATCTCTTTGGGGTATTCAGGGCTATGTAGATCACGCCGTAAGAAATCCCGACCATATCATTGCTGGCGTAAGCTACTTCGCTTACGACAACATACGCGGCAGGACTGATACTTACGGTATTCTTGGAGCTAATGCGGCAATGCCTGGCGGTGGTGCCTGGGCCAGCGATTATGATATCTTCGAAGTTTTTGCTGAATACGGAACTAAGCTGATGGATATGCCGGTCTCAATTTATGGAGACTACGCTAAGAACACCAATGCAAGCACCAACTATGACACTGGTTGGTTGATTGGCGGAAAGATTAACAAAGCTAAAACGCCCGGCTCCTGGGAACTTTCCTACGATTACAGAGACCTCGAAGCTGACGCTGTGCTCGCTGCGTTCACAGATTCGGATTTTGCTGGTGGTGGTATAGGATGTTCCGGTGCGACCAGCAGTAAAGGGCATAGGTTCGGCTTCGCTTACCAGATCGCCAAAAACGTTCAGGCAGCACTGACTTACTTCGACAACGAAATCGTAAAGAGCAGCTCTGATACCGAATACCGAAGGCTCCAAGCCGACCTTAAACTCAAGTTCTAAGGACCAGGTTATCTTGGACTGCTAACAATATCCTAACAAAGCACTAACACAATTTTAACAAAAGTAAAGTAGAGTTTATTAGGAGACATGAATATGAGAAACAGAATTTCAGCGGTAGCAGTTATGCTGTTTTTAATGAGCAGTGTAACCTTAGCAGAGAGCCTACAGATAGAAGGTTCGACCACTGTCGGCCCTATTGCGGATGCATTTGCAGAACATTTCAAGGCTATTTCTCCCGATGTTGATATCACGGTGAAGAAGACTGGCAGCGGCGATGGCGCGGCGGCTTTGGTGGATGGGCGATGCGATATTGCAAATATGAGCCGCTTTATGAAGGAAAAAGAATTCAAAAGGGCAGTCGAAAATGGAATTCTTCCAGTGGCACACGTAGTTGCAATGGATGGTGTTTGTGTTGTTGTTCATCCGTCTAACCCAGTTAAAGAACTAACAAAAGAACAGGTCCGTGATATTTACATGGGCAAGATAAATAGTTGGAACCAGGTCGGTGGGCCAGATATGCCCATCGTGGCTGTTAGCCGGGATACATCCTCAGGAACCTATGAGACCTTCCACAAACTGGTCATGCAAA
>CAYNTC010000229.1:0-4195 GCA_964399795.1 uncultured Pirellulales bacterium
CCTGAGGCGTATAAAAGACTTATCAATAATAATGTTAGTAAATAGGTCAGTTTGATTAATATTAGTTTTACTGGTATCAATAGCCCCAGCCTGCATAACTTCATCCTATCTGTGCTATAATTACGTTTCGTTGTTCGGGATTTCTCAGTCAGACTCCCATTCAAGTAAAAATCCCTCACATATCAAGAATACCTAAGTATCTTAGGTATTGTGGTTAACCCGCATTTCTCACCACCACAAACTTAGAAGTCTCATAATTAAGCGGAGGCGCGTTTTATACATGGACTTTTTTCTTCATCACCCCTGCCAAAGCAGGATATGCTGCGCCTGCGCTACAGCACAGCGAGTGAAAAGGCAAAGCCAATAATATGTTCTTCAAACGCGTCGATACCGATAAATCTAACTTTGGAGGTTGTGTGATAAAAAAACAAAAAGCCCTCTGAACCGGATTACAGACCGTTATTGTACACATTGAGCATTAGATTAAAATACTGTGAGAGATGCGGTCTAAAGGCCAAAAAAACTACCTACAAACTTGACACACACTTTGATAGTTTTGTCTTTAGCTCGTTGTTGACGGCTTGAAAATTATTTGTTAACATTCGTTTTTACGGCTCGGTATCAATCCATAAAATGTAGCCGTATTTCATAGAGGCAATTGGCGTTAAAGAGTTTCATTAAACGGATTTTGAACGTGAAAATAGCAATCGGCGGTAAAGGGGGTGTGGGCAAGACTACGGTATGTGCTGTTTGGGCGCAGCTGTTTGCTGAGGAAGGATTCGATGTTTTAGCGATTGATGCCGATCCGAATGTCAACCTTGCTCTGGCTTTCGGTTTACCATCGCAAGAGAGCCCGGTGCCGCTTATCGACATGAAGGAGTTAATCGCCGAGCGGACCGGGACGGACAAAGATTCTGTAGGATCGTATTTTCGCATTAATCCCAGAGTCAGTGATTTGCCGGAGAAATACTGGGTCGAAATCGGGTTGAGCGGTCAAAAGGATTCTACAGGTAGTAACAGCGTGGGTAAGTTGCGACTGTTGGTTTTGGGGGCGATAACGCAGGCTGGTTCTGGTTGTGCGTGTCCTGAGGGGGCATTCCTGAAGACACTGCTGGCGCATACGATATTGCAGAGGCAGGAAGTTGTTCTGGTTGACCTGGCGGCAGGAGTTGAGTTTATGGGCAGAGCAAGCGTTCAAGGTATAGATGCGCTTGTATTGGTTGTAGAACCCGGTGGCAGAAGTATAGACACGGTCAATAATCTGGGTAGAATGGCTCGGGAGTTGGGAATACGAACCGTCGGTGCGATTGCAAACAAGGTTACAGAAGCAGCACAAGTAGACATTATAGAATCTCAATTGGAGAGAATCACGCTGCTGGGTGTAGTTAAATATAGTAAATCCGTGCAAGAGGCAGATCTTAAACGTGCCCCGGTGACTGGAGCAGATGAAGAACTTGTAAAACGAGTGCGAGAAGCAAAGAATACATTAATGGATTTAATTGTTCCAGGCATCGGCTCTGAGGTTGGTGATGAACGTTTTGTCTAACTATCTTGGAGATGAAGATGGGTAAAGCCATAATGATAAATATTGATAAATGTTTAGCTTGCAAAAGTTGCGAGATAGCATGTGCAGTGGCGCATTCCAATTCGGGGGTTCTTGAAGAAGCGGTGGCAGAGCAGCCTAAGCCGCAGAAGAGGGTAACGGTTGAGGCGGCTGGGGAACTTGCAGTGCCAATGCAATGCAGGCACTGTGAGGATGCCCCTTGTATTGCGGTTTGCCCAACGGCAGCGATACATCGACCTGAAGTTGACGGCCCGGTGCTGATTGAAAAAGACAAGTGTATCGGCTGCAGATACTGCATCGTGGTTTGTCCATTTGGAGTTATCGATGTCTCAAGCGACGGCAAAGCTGTGACCAAGTGCGATCTTTGCATTGAGCGAACCAAGGTAGGCCGAGAGCCAGCCTGTGTCGAGGCCTGCCCTACAAAAGCCTTGGAATTAGTCGACGAAAAGGATTGGGCAGCTAGCAAACGTCAGCTCGCTGCCCGGGAGCTTGCATTATCAGCTCAAAAGAACAGTAAGAAAAAGGAACAAAAAGAGAATACCCAATGATCACCGTAACCGTATGTGTGGGCAGTTCGTGCCACATCAAGGGTGCCCGGGAGATGATAGCTCGTTTTAACGATCTTCTGACTGAAGAGGATCTTGAGGATAAAGTCGAGTTAAAAGGCTCCTTCTGCATGGAGCGCTGCGGCGAAGGGATTAATTGGAAGGTCAACGATGAGATTTTAAGCAGCGCCAGCGTGGAAGAAGGAGTTGATATGTTTCGAAAAAGAGTTTTAGCAGTTCTGAAAGAAAAGACACCTCAGCAGCCTGCTGAAGGTCCCGGCTGAAGGAGAATTTAGTGTGGAACTTTCCAAAAATCAAGTAACTGCGCACACCAGCGCCATATTGCAGCACACACCCAATGGTGTTCTTCTGGTGGATAAACAAACGCGCATCCGTTTCATTAATCCCGCTTTCCGAACTATGTTCCGATGTGCTGACGACGAGCTTTTAGGCCAATTGGCCAAGGAGTTTGTCCACTCTGACTGCTTCGAACGTGCCATCGCTGCAGGCGGCTCTCTCATGGTCAAGGAGAGCATTCCTGAGCATGGCGTCAGCTTCCGCGTGGGCATTTTTCCTATCGAGGGCGAGAACCTATACTGCGGCATATTCATCGACATCTCAGAGGAGGAAAAAGCCAGAAAGGATTTTCTTGAACTAAGGGCACAGACGTTGAAACGGGCACAGGAGGTAATCTCGCGGCAAATGCAGACAGCACAGGAGATAGCAAAACTTCTGGGTGAGACGACAGCAGAGACCAAAGTGCTTTTGATGAAACTTATATCCCTCTACCAGGAAGAAGTTAAGTGACAAAGTTATTTTACGAGTGGGGCACAAAACAGCTTCAAAAACATGGTGAAGAACTCTGTGGCGACAATATAGCTATTGCTCGTCACGCCGATTATGTCACTCTTGCCCTTTCTGATGGACTGGGAAGCGGAGTCAAGGCTAACATTCTATCTATTCTGACCACACGAATCGTTATGCATCTGATGGAGAATAAGCTGCCGCTAAATGAGGTGGTGGAGACATTAGGTAAGACACTACCTGTATGTGACGTCCGGAAGCTCGCGTACAGTACCTTCGCGATTGGACAATTTTTCCGCGATGGGAGGGCGCGGGTAGTAGAGTTCGACACGCCGGCAGTTATCCTTCTGCGGCAGCGAAAATCCGTACCCGTGCCCTACGAGGAATGGCAGGTCGAGGGAAAGACAATTCATGAATCAAAATTACAGCTAAAGATGGGGGATTTGGTTGTCTTTGTCTCTGATGGTGTGGTAAACGCTGGAATAGGAGGAAGCTACCCTCTTGGATGGGGTTTAGACAAAATAGCCCGGTTTCTCGAAGAACACAGTCACCCGGACCTTTCCGCACAGGAGCTTGCCGATAAGCTGGGCCAGACCGTTGAGGACTTATATTGTAACGAACCTGGGGACGATGTAAGCGTGGCTGTTATAAAGGCGCGGTATAAGCTTGTGGCCAGTGTGCTGACGGGTCCCCCAGCAGACAAAAACAGTGACAAAGCAGTTGTCTCCAGATTCACACAACGTCACGGTTTTCTGGCAGTTTGTGGGGGAACCACAGCAAAGATCGTTGCTCGTTATCTGGGCAGTAAGTCACCAGATGTCGATCTGGCCACGATGAAGCCTGATGTTCCCCCATTAGCTAAGGTGGAGGGTATTGACCTAACAACAGAAGGGATTTTGACTCTAACCAAGACCAGTGACCTGCTTCATTCAGGTGCCGATAAGGAAACAGTGAAGTTCAGTACGGATGGTGCCTCGGCATTGCTCCGTTTGTGCTTAGACGTCGACCACATTCATTTCATCGTTGGTCTGTGTGTGAACCCCGCCCATCAAAATCCCGACCTGCCCCGACAATTAGGTATGAAGTTGGCTGTAGTGCGGGAGATAGCCGAGGAACTCCGCAATAGAGGCAAGGAGGTAACCATTGAGACAGTTTAGAAAAAAATCAAAAATAAAAATGTAATTTGCAGCGATTCCACAATTTTGATTTTTTATTTCTGATATTTAGTCACTACTGTCCCATTATAAGTCAAACAATAACAACTGGTTATGAAACTGACTGT
>CAYNTC010000230.1:0-4186 GCA_964399795.1 uncultured Pirellulales bacterium
ACCAGGGCACGGTCTGGCCATATTTGATGGGTCCCTTTGTGGAAGCTTATTTGAAAGTCAATGAATTTAGCCGGGAGAGCAAGAAAAAAGCTGCTGAATTTATTGAGCCTTTGATGCGACATCTTACCGAGGATGCGTGCCTTGGGAGCGCTTCCGAAATATTCGACGGTGACCCACCTCATAAGCCGAGAGGATGTGTTGCTCAAGCCTGGAGCGTCGCTGAGCTTATCCGGGCACATCAACTGATAAACAGTTGAGACCAAGAGCAAACAGCTTGGCGTTCAGAATTCTCTGGCTATTTGTCCGGCATTTTCAATCGCTTCGGTGCGCTTCTGTGTCGCGATTTCTGCGCCGGCGAGGGTTGGCTCAACTGTCACTGATCGGATATCGGTCAGACCTATGAAAGCAAGTATCAGTTCGAGATACTTTTTTTGCAAATCGAAAGCCTCTTTATCTGTGCCTGCTGGGTATTCACCGCCGCGCGCATAAGCAACAAAGATAGGTTTGTCTGTGACCAGTCCTTTGTAGTTTCCATCTTCAGTGACGGTAAATGTATATCCAGGCTGAACCAGAATATCGATGTATTGTTTCAAGCGGTAAGGGATTGAGAAGTTCCACATAGGCGTTGCGATGATGTATTTGTCTGCGGATTTGAAGTCTTCGATGACAGAAACGATTTTAGCCCAGATTTGCTTATCTTTGTCTGAGTGGTCTTTTCCGTGCATTATCTTATATTTAGCCGATGCTGCTTCAAAATCAAAGGCAGGAAGTGGCTCTGTGAATAGGTTTATAGTTCTGATATTATCTTCCGGATGTGCCTTACGGTATTCTTCGAGGAATGCATCGGTGACCGCTATCGAGTAGGAAAGCTCGCCCATTGGTGAGGCTTTGATGTAGAGTAACGTGCTCATAATGCCCTCCATGGTCAATTTTATTAGTGGTAATGCTCCAGTTCATACCGAAATTCTATATTTCATGTTACGTATTAATTCAATTTGTGTTCGGGGGCGAGAAAAAAAGGCTGTTCAACGCTTATAGGTAGAATTGATGAATTTAGTGCTACCCATTAGGAATTGCGTTTGAGAATATCACAAATTTCGATATGATTGTGACTGAAAAAAAGTAGTTGTCGCAATTACCGTAGTAGAGGGATTAGAATATGCTGAGAGTGGGAATTGCGGGCTTTGGATTTATGGGGCGGACGCACTATAAGTGTTGGAGGGATGTGGAAGATGCAGAGATTGTGGCAATCTGCGATGTAAATCCAAACATAATCGAGGACACAAAAAAAGCGGTGGGCAATATCGGTGATGCACAGCATGAGGTGGATTTCGGCAGTCTTAGTGTGTACTCGGATATCGACAAGATGCTCAGTAAAGAAAAGCTAAATGCGATATCGATTACTTTGCCCACTTATCTACATGCGGATTATTCGATAAAGGCGCTATCATTTGGCACTGACGTTTTGTGCGAAAAGCCGATGGCGTTAAACATAGCTGACTGTGAGCGGATGATTGAAGCAGCGAAACAAAGCGGTAAGCTGCTGCAAATTGGTCACTGTGTTAGGTTCTGGCCTGAGTACGCCAAGGCTAAGCAAATAGTTGATGGCGGTGAATATGGTAGAGTTGTTGCGGCGACTTTTCAGCGCCTTGGCGCGGTGCCGACGTGGAGTGAGGACAATTGGTTCCTGGATGAGAGACGCAGCGGAGGCATGGTGCTGGACATGCATATACATGATACAGATTTTGTTCAGTATCTGTTTGGGATGCCGCGTGCGGTGCACAGCTTTGGCGCAAAGGCTCAAGGCGGTGGTCTAGCTCATATAGTGACACACTACCTTTACGATGATAATAAAGTGGTGACGGCAGAAGGCAGTTGGCAGATGATGCCATCGTTTGGGTTTGAGATGAGCTTTAATGTTATGCTGGAGAGGGCGACGCTAATTTACGATCTGACGCGGGAGCCTGCATTTAAAGTATGTCCTGCTGATGGAGAGGCGTTTGTGCCGGATATTGAGAAAGGAGATGGATGGTTTTTACAGATGGCGCATTTCGCGAAGGTAATAAAGGGCGAAAAAGTTGAGCAGGTGACAACGTTAGAGCAGTCGCTGAACTCAGTAAAGATTGTGCAGGCAGAGAAAGAATCGGTGGCAAAGCGAGAAGAAGTTTGTATTATTTGATTCTGAACCTATGGTTTGCATCGGAGCGCTGGATAATGAAATGTATGGATTGGCCGATAGGAGTTTGTAGCTGGTCGTTACGGACAGATGTTGATGCAGTGGCTGATGCAATGAGGAAATTAGGGATTGAGCATGTGCATCTTGCGGTCCGGCCTGCGCTGGGCGAACAAGGTAAAGATTATATTGCTGCAGTACAAAAACAAGACTGGACCATGAGCAGCACAATGATAGATTTTCCACAAGAAGATTATTCGAGTCTTGAAAGCATAAAAGCAACCGGCGGGATTGTGCCAGATGACTGCTGGCAGCAGAATCATGAGCTATTTATGGACGCAGCTAAATTGACAGCTAAACTTGGTGTGAAATATCTTTCAATGCACGCTGGTTTTATCGATGACAGTGACACTGCATACGCTCAGAAGTTTTTTGAGCGCATTAAGAAATTAGCAGATATAGCCAGTGATAATAATATTATGTTGCTTCTGGAGACGGGTCAGGAGACAGCGGATGAATTAAAGTTTTTTTTGGAAAAGCTGAACCATTCTACGGTCGGAGTGAATTTCGATCCTGCGAACATGATTCTTTATGACAAGGGTGACCCAATCGAGGCAGTGCGGATACTCAGCCCATACATAAAGCATATACACATCAAGGATGCGCTTCGGACAAGGAAGACAGGTACATGGGGCACTGAAGTACCGTGGGGAGATGGTGAGGTGCGACCTGAGGCATTTTTCAAGGCGCTAAAAGAAGTTGGCTTTAACGGCGTAGTGGCGATTGAGCGAGAGGCTGGAGATGATCGGTTCGGGGATATCAAGCTCGCCGTGGAGAGACTGCAAAGTCTTAACGTATAGGGGCTGAGGAAAGTTAAGGAGAACGAAATGCAGTGGCAATTATATTTGAAGCTCAGCGCGATGATGTTCTTGCAGTACGCAATCTGGGGGGCGTGGTTTCCGGTGCTGGCGGCGCGCTTGCTGGGGCCGCTGAAGATGAGCGGTAAGCAGACGGGCTGGATATATGCGACGCTGCCGCTTGCGTGTATAGTAGCACCGCTTGTTGCAGGGCAGATTGCCGATAAATACGTTAACACGGAGCTGATACTAGCAGGGGCGCATCTTGTAGGAGCGCTGCTGCTGTTTATTGCTGCGTGGAAGTCAAAGTTCGGCAGTCTTTTTGTGACGATGCTTCTTTATTCAGTGTGCTACGCAGCAACGCTGCCGCTTGTCAACTCGCTGATGTTTCATCAGTTGGACAAGGTCTATGGCGATGCTGCGATGGTGGATGCTGCATCTGCGAAAATTTTTATTTGGGCGCCGATAGCCTGGGCGCTGGCGGGGTATTTCTTGACAGGCTGGCGATGGAAATTCAAGACCGGGACCCAAGGACGAGACTGTTTGGTACTCGCAGCTATTCTTTCGGTAGTCATGGCAATAATCTGCTCGTTTTTGCCGCAAACACCGCCAGCAAGAATGGGCGGGACACCTATTATCGGTGCGCTGCAGATGCTTGGTAATGCCAACTTTCTGATCTTCATTATCATTTCGATAGTGGCTTCTGGTCTTATGCAGTTTTACTTCCAGGGCACGGCGCAGTTCATGCAGGATATAGGGATTCGCAGTAGTAATGTTCCTGCTTCAATGGCGATAGCGCAGGTTGTACAGGCGGTCGCAACGTTTTTTGTATTGGGTGTGCTTTTAACCAGCCTGGGGTACAAGTGGACTCTCACTATAGGTGCAGTGTGCTGGCTGCTTCTGTATGTTGTTTACATTAGGACAAAGCCATGGTGGCTGATAATCCTTGCGCAGTCACTGCACGGGTTTGCTTATGTGTTCTTCATTATTGCAGGGCAGATTTTCACAAAGAGCGTAGCAACGAAGGAGACTCTCAGCTCGATGCAGGCCCTTATCTTCACAGCGACCAGCGGTGTTGGTCTTTTCTTAGGCACTCAATTTGCCGGTGCAGTGATGGATAAGTACCGCAAGGAAGGAAAGTTCCAGTGGCGGTCGA
>CAYNTC010000231.1:0-4160 GCA_964399795.1 uncultured Pirellulales bacterium
ACGTCTTAGAAATTTCACAGGTTCTTTGAGTAAATCCGCTCTTGAGACACTTGTAGAATATGCCAGGGCAAAAGGAATTGTTCCGAAAGAGGAGCCAAAGCTTGAAACTAATGGCTTCAAATCTAAAAAACAAGTTACAAAATTAGATGATTTCATGCGTAATTATTGTGGGTTGAGTAAATATCCTGATGTTATAAGCAAGCGGAAACTCATTTATAAATACGCATCAATGAAACGCATAACCTTACCACCATTAGCCAAATCTCATATAAAGGGCCAAGCATATTACTTTTGGGACGATGATTTAAAATCTAAGTGGCCGACATATCGGAAAATCATGCCAACGTTACCACCTCTCAAAGCGGAGAATAGTAATCCCTAAAAACTTATTTTTGCTTTCATAAATCAGGTCCAGTGAAGAAAAGTGGTGAAAAGTAAAACTACACTCTTTTTGTGCCTTTTTCACTCGATTAGTTTGGTTAAACATGAAAAAGTTATTTATCAATTTGAATCAATTAAGCGAAATCACAGGACTGCCGAGAGCTACAATCAAACGGCTTGCCAATCAAGGAAAATTACCTGTTTTAAATTTTCAGGAAGACTTCGATCCAATTTAAAAGCTGTGGAAAGTGTGCTCGACAAATTATCACAAGAAAAAGTGGAGGGCAACAGTGACCGTTGAGTTCTCAAACAACTTTTTTATTAATTTAAAGCGTATTTATAGTTTTGGTTTCCTTAATGAAGACCCGCCTAGCCATTGTTTCGGTTTTTCATTCTCTTTAAGCGGTGGGTCTTTTATTCGTTATTATGGGTGAGCAAAATTCAATTTTGTTGAGCACACCAGTCGCCAGAGTTACTGATCCTCTATCAAGCTATAGGGCGGGAGAGCGACATCGACGCTCAGGCAAGTGTCTGCGGCAAAAGGAGATAATTCTCAAAGCGCTAAAGCGGAACCCGGGCATGACATCTGCAGAGCTATCGAAACTTATTGAGATGGATAGATACATAGTTGCTCGCCGTCTGCCAGAATTACGAAATGGAGGGCTGGTTCGGAACGGAGCAATTCGACAATGTGGAGTTGTTGGGAGTCCCTGTCTGACTTGGTATCCCATTACAAAAGAAGTAACGTTATTTGATGGCTTATGAATAAGGAGAATACATGATAGTTTATCAACCCACATATAAAGATTCAAAAACTGGCAAGATTAAGAAACTAAATAAGTTTTGGGTTGAAATCAGAGACCATTCTCAAATAGTTCGTCGATTCCCGGGTTGTAATGATAGAAGAGCAACCGAAGCTTTAGGTAGACAGATTGAACGGTTGATTGCTAACAAAATTGCAGGTGAACAACCGGACCTGAATATGGTTCGTTGGCTTGAAGGTGTTCCTGTCAAACTTTGTGAACGTTTTGCGAAGATAGGCCTGATTGATAGCGGTAGAGTTACAACGGCTAAGTTATTGATTGAGCATATCAGAGATTTTAAACAGTGCCTTTTGGATAGGGGAGACACGAAGAAACAAGCGAAAATGACTGTATCCGGAATTCGACGAATAATGAATGGATGTAAGTTCCGAACATGGACGGATATATCAGCCAGTAAAATCGAACGCTATCTTGCTGAGTTGAGAGAACAAGGATTAAGTAAGCAGACCACGAATTATTATTTGAAGGTGTGTAAACGTTTTTGTAAATGGATGATTCAGGATGGTCGAGCTACTACTTAACCGATTGAACACTTAAAAAGAATACCTGTCGCTAAGAGTGATAAACGGCGAGTTCGAAGGGCACTTGAACTGAATGAAATCAGACGTCTTCTGGAAGTTACGGCGATAGCAGTTCCACGTTTTGGACTCACAGGATATCAAAGAACTTTATTATATCGTTTGGCCTGTGAGAGCGGTCTTAGAGCCAACGAACTAAGAAGTTTCAAAGTTGGTAATTTTGATTTTGAAAGTTGTACTGTATTGCTCAGAGATCAGAGTGCTAAAAACAGGCATGAGGCAGTATTGTCACTGAGAGCAGATACAGCAGCAGAGTTAAAACAATTATTTGCCAATAAGTTACCTGAAACGCAGGCATTCAAGATTCCTGACAAACCGATTAAGCTTTTACGTCCGGACCTTGAAGTTGCTGGCATTCCATATTAAGACGAATCAGGATGGTATGTAGATTTTCATTCTTTGCGTCATACAACTGCGACCCTATTAGCTGCTGCCAAAGTTCATCCTAAAATTGCACAAAGCATTATGAGGCATAGAGACATAAACCTGACGATGGGCATATATACACATACGAGCGGTCAAGAGTCAAAAGCAGTTGCTAATTTACCTGATCTTTCATTGCCAAGCATAGAAAGCCAAAGGAATGTAAAGACCGGAACAGATAATATGAAACTTACTGGTAATAACTTGGCGTGTAAGAGCGCACATAGTAGCACAAATATGCACAGTCCCCTAAGAGCAAGTCTTGATAATGATATCAAAAACGGGGTTTTTCAACGCGCCCGGCAGGACTCGAACCTGCAACCTTCGGATTCGAAGTCCGCGACTCTGTCCAATTGAGCTACGGGCGCACAATGAATATTAGCAAGGAACCATTCGGCACGAAGCAATCTGCTGCATGGCATTGCCGAAATCTACGACTTTATTCTAAATATATTAATTACCATCGCAACTACGGAAACAACGTTCCAGAACCGCAAATAGGCCTGGATTTGTCGTTAAACACAGAAAGAATAGCTGTCTAATTATTAACAATAGAATACAACTATTTTATGCAGTTGTCTACTATAAAGAAGTTAGGCGGTCGTCACTTAGATTGAGGACGATTATAAGAAATTGGCAAGTTGTGTGTAACCTTTTATAGTAGAGGTGTTCAAAGGTGGTTGTTCGAAATGTCCAGAACAATATGAATAAGAAAGAAAGCAATCAAATCAAGGCTATGCCACTGGAGACAATCGAGCCGATAGGAAATCGAGCCTTGATACGCAAAGACGAGTAAGAAAAAACAAACCAATAGGGGACATCCAATTGCCAGATAACATCGAAATTACCACGATAACAGGCAGAATCGTTGCAATCTCGGTAGAGATCGAGAACATAGTCGCGGTCCTCAGAAAAAAATAGAATCATCTACTCAGTGCCAAGAAGGAAATCGAGCATTAATGCAAAGGGCACATAGCCGAATAGTTTTCCGGCTCACAAATTTCTGTGTCGCGGTTGCGCTTCTTAAGAAGTATTTCCATTATGACAAAAATTTTTGTCTGTAGTGCGTGACCTGCTGGTGAATAATAAATGAGAAAGAAGAAGAACGTACGGATTGACTGCAAGGCCATCAACATAGTACAAAAGCCGCGAGCTCAGCCATGATATTATAGAGGTCCCAAGTCTTGTATTAGCTGCATCTCCGCCCGCAGCATTATCTTTAATTTAGTCGCACTTTATTATATGTCGTCTCAACCTATGGCTTCTACCGTAACTGACCAAAACAAAATATGTTACGGCCTTGGCCCAAGGAGATAATAGTACTGGAATGTGTAAGATGGTAACGAATACATAGGGGAGTAGGAAAGCAGACGAATTTGTGAATCTGAGAGATTCTAGCGAAGTGGAAAATTTTACAGAAAATTTTAAAATTCTCTTGACAACCTGTACTATCCAATGTTAAATAGCTCAATAAATTTAGAAGATATAGAGGAGCGTTAAGAATTCCTCTATATGCCTAATAATCATGGATCGGAGGAGCGTTTCTATGGATGGACAGGAGGATCATGTCTAACTCAAGGGAAGGAGGAATACCCCTCTTATTTGTAGGTTAAAATGCGGACTTACTATATATCCTCATATGGCAGATTTCGGACGAGTCGACATCACCGATCGGCAGATAGGATTAACAGCATAACTTAAAGGGCCTTCGTTCGGTTGTCGGAGGAAGGATAAAGCCATCTTTCTTATAGTCGGAGAGGTAGGAGGGCAACATATATAGAGGAGCAAAGTGTGCTAAAGCACCAGCCTCAATGAGAAACAGCACGATGGTCGAGTATTAGTTGCTGGCTTTGAGTATTAGCAAGCAACATGTGTGAGAAAAAACAGAAAAATAAAAAAGATCGTAATTGGCCTGAGTGCCACAAACATATGGAGGAAGTTGAAGTTTAAGAAA
>CAYNTC010000232.1:0-4127 GCA_964399795.1 uncultured Pirellulales bacterium
TGCCTCCCTACAAGAGCTAATTCTCAGCTTATTTCTGAACGTGCTAATTGCTGAGTCGTTCTTTATTTGAAATTACCAGTGTTTGTTTTTCCTGTCAACATTTTATTATGAGGAATATGCTGTCATAAGGGGCCTGGCCTAACCCCCATGTTGCAGTTTGGCCAGTTCGTCCTTACACATTTTCAATTGTCCGGGATCAGAGAGCTTCTCAGCCGCAGCCTGGAGGTGTTTCACTGCCTGCTCCGGCTTGTGCAGATACCGTGAATATAGGATTCCAACCATCAGTTCTACTTGCTCAGAGAACTCATAGCTGCTGTAGTGAGCCAGAAATTGCTCGTATGCTCGGGCTGATTCAGCGGGGCGATTATCGCTGGCAAGCTGGTTGGCAATATCGAGCAGGTGCTGACGGGGTAGAATCTGTTTGCTATCGATGCTCATAAGTTCCAGATACAGAACAGCAGCCGCCGGTAAATTGCGCTGGTTTATTCTTTTGGTTATTTCGTTGCGGAGCTCTTCCACTCTTTGCTCTTGCTGGAGCTGAGCGGGTGTTTTCTTCAGCTCTCTTGGCTTAATTGGTTTGCTCACCGCTCGGCCGGTAAACGGATCGTAACCACTTGAGGTAACCTCACGGTATTGTCGGCGTCGGTTCCATCTTTTTATCATTGCCCAAAGGTCTAAGCCACTTCCCTTAACTAGACCGCTTGCAAGCAGAAACACCGAGGCAGCTATGCCAAATGCATAGCCGGCTAAATGCGCATCATAAGCGACGTTAGGTGTATACCTGGCGATTGCGTTGTCAATCAAAATCATTTTGAAGCCGATAAAGTAAAGTGCGGGCACATTTGTCGCTCCAATGAAAAAGAAAAGCCAATAGAATACTGTTATCATGGTTTGTGGAAATAGAGCCAGGTAAGCACCTGTCACTGCAGCTACGGCACCGCTGGCTCCAAGGGTAGGTATACCTGATTGAAGGTGAACAAGTGTGTGACCTATACCGCTGAACACTCCACCGGCTAAATAGAATGCCAAGTAACCTATATGCCCAAGTTTGTCGTTAACGTTATTGCCGAACAGATACAAAAAGAACATGTTGCCGACAATGTGCATCCAGCCGCCGTGGAGAAACGCATAAGATACAAACTGCCAAGGATGGGGTTGGGCAGGGGTTAACATGAAATGTTTTGCCCACGCGTGCACAGGAACTGATACGACCTGTCCTTGCCACATTTCACGATGCGGGCCATAAGTAATAAGGAATGCCAGCACGTTGAGAATGATTAAGAGGTAATTTGCGTAGGGCGTACGTCGTGGCCAGATACTTGTGCGAATAGGTAGTAATATCATGATATCGTTTATTCAAGAACACGGTGATTGGCAATATCCAGTATGCGTATTGTAATAACAGTGAGTCTTATAGACAAGTTATTAAAAAAGGACGGCAGATGCTGATGCCGCCCTGCGCGTGGGAAAATCTGCAGGCAGAACCTTTCTCCTCCGAGAAAACATTAAGAGTCGTAGCGGTTATATGTTGAAAACCGGTTCGCCCCCAGCCGGTCTCACTCGTTAAAAGTATAAGAAATAAAGTGGTGTGCAGCCAAATATTCACACGAAAAAGTTTTATTTTGTTGCTATATATGCTATTAAATGCAGAACGTAGCTGGTCTCAATATAGCACAGATTGCTCAGTGACATATGGAAGCACAACACATTACAGCGCGAGCGAGACGAATCCTTCAGCAGTTAAAGAAACTCAAGGTAGACTGTCTGATAATTACAAAGCCAGCCGATGTTACCTACACGACTGGCTTTCAAGGTGACGATAGCTGGGCTGTTGTCACTAAGAGGATTGTTTACCTTCTAACCGACAGCAGGTACACCGAACAGGCTCAGGCCGAATGTTTGAACTGTGCGATTATAAAGCGAACTGGATCGCTCGCCGAAGCTGTAGCAAAGTTATTGCACAGACTAAGGTCAGCTAAGACAATAGCTGTTGAGAAATCAGTCTCGCTCGCTGATTTCCGGGCTTTAAGTAAGAACGTTCCAGCCCGCATAAAATCCATTAATGCGGTGATTGCTTCTCTTCGCAGTATTAAGGACGACAGTGAAACCAAGGCTATCAGAGCATCTGCTGCAATAGCTACAAAAGCGCTTAGACAGGTTCGGCGTTACATAAGACCTGGTATAACCGAGAACGAGCTTGCTGGCAGACTCGATTTTTTTATCCGCAAGCTGGGAGCTAAGAATAGCTTTGAGACGATTGTCGCGTTTGGTCCAAACGCGTCGCGGCCTCACCATCAGCCGAGCCCGAGGAAGCTCAGACGAAAAGATAGCATGCTGATAGATTTCGGTGCAAAATATAAAGGCTATTGCAGCGATATTACGAGATGCTTTACGGTGGGCGGATCGACTAATTTCTATAAGAGGGTTTACGATGTCGTGCAGCGAGCGCAGGCTGCCGCAATACGCGCAGTTAAAGCTGGGGCACAAATTGTCGATGTCGATTCGACTGCGAGAGAGGTGATTCGTGAGAACAATTTGCCAGTTTACGGACATGGTACAGGGCATGGTTTGGGTTTGGAGATACATGAGTTGCCTTTTGTCAAAGATCATAGCAAGGGCAACCTCGAAGCAGGTGAAGTAATTACCATTGAGCCGGGTATATACATCCCTGGCAAGCTTGGGGTGCGAATCGAAGATGATGTTCTTGTAACTGAGACGGGCTGTGAAGTATTAACGCGAGATTGTCCTCATCAGAAGGTGTAAATTCGGCGATGAGAGTATTGAGATGTACCTTGGCCATCCCAAAGTTACTGGTGTGTTTATTTGACGCAAGCAGAAATGTCAAATATAATGCCCGCAAGGTTTTACACGGGCGCAGCTTTTATGGAGTTTTATTGTAATAGAACGAAGTACCTGTATACGAGTATTCATGGCAACTCGAAGGAAGACTTTTATTGCGGTAGCCCAAAATGCTGACAAATGCAACTTATGCTGATGTTTTAAGGCCTTCTAGTAAGCCATATTCTGCGTACTATGACATTATTTTGATTGTTGCAGGGACGTTGCTAATCACTTTATGTGCGCGGATTGCTATTGTATTGCCTTTCAGCCCGGTGCCAGTTACTGGACAGACATTTGCTGTTTTAATCACAGGGGCTTTACTTGGAGCCCGGCGAGGTTGCCTTTCTGTACTATTATACATAATCCAAGGAGTGCTGGGATTGCCTGTATTCTCGATGGGTAGGGCAGGATTAGTAACTCTATTAGGGCCCACGGGAGGATACTTGATTGGTTTTATTGCTGCTGCCTATATTGTGGGACTACTGGCCGAAAAGGGATGGGACCGATGGGTAGTTACTGCAGCTCTTGCGATGGTGATTGGTAGTATCGTCATGTATGCTTTTGGTCTGCTTTGGCTGTATGGTTTTGCAGGTTCGATTAAAACTGCGCTGGCATTGGGCCTGTATCCATTCATTTTAGGCGATCTTTTTAAGATAGTATTAGCTGCTGCAATTCTGCCTTCGGGTTGGAAAATACTTAACTTAAACTGACCGTTTTTATTGTCATGCTGAGCCGAAAGGCGAAGCATCCGGCTTTAGCAAAAGAAAATCCATATTTTCTCTGGCCAGATTCTTCGCTTCACTTCGTGGAGTTTACCCTTGAGCGGAGCGAAGGGCTCAGAATGACAAGGCGATATATGTCTTTGCAAATTAATACGCCTGAGGCGTATAAAAGACTTATCAATAATAATGTTAGTAAATAGGTCAGTTTGAGTACTTAAATATAGGGGGGAGTGGTAATTACCATTTACTAATTACCAATATTCGTAATTAGTGTAACGGTAGCGCGACTGATTCTGGATCATTCAGACAAGTTATCGAAGTTGCCTGCCATCTTTGGTGTTGGCTGTAGTTTTGGGTAATTTTTTTATAAAAGCCCTTTCCTTTATTGTAAACGCTAGTGTACGGTCTTCTAAATCATATTGTTTTGAATTTTGTATTTTGGTTATGTGCAATTTGGATGGAAAATTTTATTACTTCGCTCAGTCCTTATGTAATAATTCGGCGAAACCAGATAGACAAAAATTCTCAATCCACAAAAGGAATTTTCTGCTCATTCACATTTGA
>CAYNTC010000233.1:0-4115 GCA_964399795.1 uncultured Pirellulales bacterium
ACAGCCGTGCCCACCGTATTAGTATTGTGACTGCAATATGCCAGGCCTATATAGACATCCTGCCGCATTACGATGGTCTGCGGATTTGGAGACGCATCGTCACCGGTATTCTCATCGTCCGGCTGCTGAATCCAGTTGGTGCCATTTTCGGAGTAATAAGCGGTAAAGTTGTTGCCCTGACGTACAAGTTTTACCCAGCAGGGCAAGATAATACTGTTTGGATCGCTACCTGCTGTGAAAGACTCACCACCGATAAGCGGACGATTCTGGAAAGCTCTGCGATAAGCCGGTGTAACACACATAAAGCCGTGCACACTGTAGTCATCCAGTGTCTCACGGATCATCACGCCTGCCTTGGCCCATTCGTCGGTATTGTCTACGCTCATCACACGAGCAATAATGGAGCCATCACCTAAGAGTCCCTTATAAGCATAACGGAACTGGTCGGTCAGATCCCAGATATCCGTACCCTCGGCGCTTATCGTATACGTTTCGGCCGGGTCCTCAACGAAGTCCCGAGGATAACCCCTGAAGAACAGAGTCAGTGTCTGGACATCTTCTCTGGTCCAGTCATTCAGTGGGGCATCAAAAGTACGTGCAGTTTCCGAATATGTTACGCCGCCAATGTTGTTATAAAAGAACGGCATGGATTGAAGCCCACTATTAACAATAGTTAGCTCTGCAAAAGGTGCAGAGCCATAGCCTACTTGCGAGCCGTTTGTCGTAACATTCCATCCATCTGTCCACGTATCAAATATCCTGTCGGGCGAAGTGTCATTGTAGTCCTCAAAGTCGTCCAAAATAATGTAATCGGCAGTTGTAAAGCTCCAAACCTTGCCTTCCCATAGACTGTCAGTGTGGAGGTCATTGACCTCATCGATTCGCCAGTAATAAGTCTTATTCCATTCGAGAGGGGCCTCGATGGGAGTGTACTTGGTGTGACCGAGCACCTGTTGGCCACGGTATATACCTGTAGTTGTTGTATCGGCGTTTTCTACGATGGTCCTATCATCACCGAAGTACACATTATGATAGGCTGCGTTATCTCCCGCAGTCCACCGAAGAGTAGGTATATGTTTGACTCCTATGGCTCCATTAGCTGGTTTTTCACCTGAGGCGCTTAATGGCGGTGATAATGCACCTGGCGAAATAATTTGTCGTGGTATAGAAGGACTCTGCCATTTTAACTGTACCATTGCATCTCCACCGCTATTAAAGAACTCCATTCTGAGTGGTACCAGTCCAGCAACAAGGTCGATATTCCCCTTATCTTCTATGGCCCAAGCGTTATCTACAGTCCAATTGTCGATAATCAGTTCTCCATCTATCCACAATCGGACGCAATCATCACTTACGGTATAAAAGGTATAAGTCTCAGTAGATGGCACATCTAACTCAGCGATCCACCTAACCGAGAAGTTGTCTTCGCTAATCAGTCCATGGGGAGATCCTGTACCCCAGTTAAAATCTATTTTAGGGTCTATACGGGTGAGCACTGGCGTGCCTGTTAAATTCGTGTTGTTGTAGTACTGGCCCTTTGCACCATTAGTGGGACCAACAGTGGTAAAACTCCAGACTTCGCCTGTATATATATTCGTGCCATCGAACTCGTCAATTGCCCAATAGTAAGTCTTATTATAATCGAGCGGGCCGGGCGAGAATTCGGTAACTTCGACCGTTCCCATGTCTGCATCAATATCACGCGCCACAACAGCCATTTGATATTCATGGAAATATACATGATGCTCAATTGAACCTGCGCCACTGGTCCACTGTAACAAAACATTCGTACTGACATATTCAGCTCCATCGCTGGGAACGGGCACAGAGGCGGAACTGGGCAGAATAGTAAAGCTCCAGACATCGCCAGGGTGGATGGCAGTGCCATCGGCATCGGCCTCCTCGACCCGCCAGTAATATGTTTTGCCTATTTCCCAGGTGTAACCATCGTAAGCCGGCTGATCAATCAAACCTTGGTCGGTGCCACCGATTCCGCTTTTCACATCTTCAAAGCTCTCGCCGATGTACAGGTGGTGCTTAACGGCGGTCTCTCCGGCTGTCCAGCTAAGCGTAACCGTTTCTGTGGTGATTATTGCCTTGTCAGAGGGATTAGGCAGCGTAGCCTTTAACTGCGGCGGCATCAGTGCCTCTATTTCGGCCTGCGACAGCGCCCGATTGTAAATACGCACATCGTCGATCATGCCATCCCAGTGACGGCCTGCTGCTCCTGGGTTTTCGCCAATAAGTACGTTATAGGTATTGGTACCTATGCCAGTGGAATTGTCGATGCTCGCATCACGCACTCCATCCAAATATAAGTCGATGTACGAACCATCATAGGTTCCTGCGACATGATGCCATTCATCGTAGCCAACTGCAGTTTCTCCATTGACCGAAGGATTACTTGCCGACCAGATAGTGATACCAAAGTGAAACCTCGGGTCGCTCGAATCGTTACTAAGTCTCCAAGCGTATTCTCCTTTAGCAACGACAGCTACCCACTGAGTGGGGATCGACCTGATAGTTACCCATGCGGCGACCGTTATCTCGTCGGTGACATCAAAGATTGGATCATTCCCGCAATCCACGTAGTCGCCGTCACCATCAAGATCCAATGCACCGCCTATCCACCCAGACACCCACAGCGGGTCACCTATCAAGGTACCGACGTTGCCGTTGCCGGACGAATCAACAGCAGTAGTGCCGGACGTCTCATCGAGCTTCCACCAGCCAATATGATTAGGATCGGCATCGGTGGCTGTGCTAATTTGAACAAGACCCAACAACAAAACAAAAGAAATTAAAAAACACATTCTCTTACACATAATAATCCTCCTTCAAAATGAGTTAAATAATGTTGCTCTGATCACACATGGAAAAACCTATTATCCCGACGAGCACACACCCACTTATTAGTTGGTGTGCGCTTGTCTCAAATAGCCTCCGCACGACATTTGATAAAATCTACCTTCCTCCAAGACTAAAAGACCGCAATACCCATGAACAGCTACTTGGAGCAGAGTCCTTAAAGAGCTGCGTATACTTTATGCCGCTTCCAAATAAAATTGATTATACACTATTACATTGCCTGTGGCAAGGTCAATTTCTATTGATTTATTCCCATTCCTCGGACCGTCTCAAAAACAATCAGGACCTATGTTACAGGTCAGTACAGACTCCGGAATGTTGCAATCGCCTCTAACTAATTGTCAGCCTTAAGATGCCTTGCGGCTACAGCCATAGAAGCTCTTGGAGTCATACAATCTTCAATGTTGCCAAGTCAACCACGCAGCTACTGCTCTTGTTACTCTTCTGCCAGATACAACCTTATGTCATCAAAGTAAAGCTTGCCTGTTCCACCTTGTCCACCATTCTGACTTCCAACACCAATGGTCATATCCTGGACCGTAGAAAGATTCACACCAGCATCACTGAAAACACTAAGCGGAATATCCCACTGCTGCCAGGTGTACTCCAGCACCGCATTGGGATTATCCGGATGTTCGACGACCTTTTCAACACCACCACCTCGCACAACCACATACAAGGGCTGGGCCTCATTGGAGGGCATATCTGCGCCAATAGCTTCTACCTGCCAATCGTCTCCTGTGACCGTGCCGGTAGTTGTTACATCGGAGAACACAGCAGTACCCATTGCATTAGCATTGTGACTGGTATACGCCAAACCAATATATACATTCTGTGACATCACAATAGTCTGCGGATTGGGGGATGCATCATCGCCGGTGTTCTCATCATCCGGTTGTTGAATCCAGTTGATACCATTTTCGGAGTAATAGCCGGTAAAGTTGTTACCCTGACGTACAACCCTTACCCACAACAAGGGCAGAGTAATGGCATCGATATTGCTACTTGCCTGGTAAGAAGTCTCAGCAATAATCTGACGGTTCTGGAATGACCTGCGATTCGATGGTGTGACACACATAAATGCATGCACACTGTAGTCATCCAGTGTGTCGCGAATCATCACGCCGGCTTTGGCCCATTCGTTTGTATTCTCTACGCTTACTACTCGGGCTGTGATAGAGCCATCACCTGAAAGTGTCTTATAGGCATAACGGAACTCATCGGCCAGATCCCAGATATCCTCACCA
>CAYNTC010000234.1:0-4065 GCA_964399795.1 uncultured Pirellulales bacterium
ATTGGAGTAACAAAAAATATCCATCGTTAATCTGTTAAACACTGTGAACGGTTACTAATAATCTATATGGCATTAATTCAAGCACTTTTCTTTGCTCCAGTCAAAATAAATTAAATTCTATTATAAGATTTAATCTGTATCTCCTTAAATAGTAATGTATAGAGGGGCGCCTGTTTATTTTAGTACGCCCCTCATAGAAGACAATTTCACTTTAAGAACTTTGAGACAAAGGGAGAAGTTTCACCACGTCGTAGGAAGTGACCTGACGGCCCTTCGCCGAGAAACTCAGAAAACCATGATTCGTGTTCGATTTCCTCATTAAGTATCGCAAGGGCCAAATCGTAAGTTCTATGGTCTTTTCCAGCAGTCACGTTGCAAATTTCAGTATAACCTTTGACTGCACATCGTTCCGCATCGACGAGCACTTTGAGTATTGCTTCAATATCTGCTGCGTCTTTCGGCAGATAAGCCGGTGGGCAGGCGGACATATCGTGAAATTCCTTCATACATCCAGGCAGTTTTCCGCCAAGCTCGTAAATGCGTGGCATTAGGGCTTCAAAGTGATTGCGGTCCTCGATCCTTGCTGTCTCAGCGATTTCTTTGACCCCTTCGCCTTTTAAACCTATCAGGTTTGCGCGAAGAATGGTGTAATAGTAATAAGTTGTAAGTTCAGCAGAGGCATTTTTTATTAACAGCTTTAACAGTTTGTCTAAGTCTACTCCGGATTTTTTCACCATTTCAATTGCTACTTTTGCCATTTTGATATCTCCTTAAAAATCTCATTAATAGCTAATACAAAAATCAAGGCTTACATTTTAATGGTGCTCACCTCCTTTCGTAAATTTTATTAGATAATAATTATTCTTATTCATTTTCAAAAAAATATATCAGTTATTTTTGACACACTCATTACAAATGCCTTCTAAGAGGACTTTTACATTAGTTATCCTGAAGTCCTTTTGAAACGATTTAGGAATCCTGAGGTTATCGAAACTTTTGTTATGAAAGTCCACTATTTTATTACATTTTTGGCATCTAAAATGATGGTGTTTATTCGTATCAGGATCATATCTTTTTGCTTCACCATATCCTTCAACAATGTGAACAACGCCTATTTCTGTAAACTTTGAGAGGGTTCTGTATACAGTATCAAGCGATATGTCGGGGAAGACTTTTTTCACCCTCTCGAAAATATCATCCGAATCAGGATGATCCTTCGACTTAATCAACTCCTCGTATATAGCAGTGCGTTGCGGGGTCATATTAAGATTATGCTGCTTACATTTATGCCTAAATAACGCTATTAATTCTTGTTTATTTTTATTTAACATTTTTTCAATCTGAATTTAGTATATATTACTAAATAGGAAATGTTCTTATTATTCAAGCAGAATTTTAAAATTTTTTTTAATTCCTTATATACTGTTATTCGCTCTCAGATGAACATTCAGCGATTAATGTATTTACGTAAGTGCATTTTATGTCAGGTATCTTACATAACATGTTTTTGATAAATGAGTTATGGAATGCAGAAATGAAGGCAGGTGATTTGAATCCTTACACGTGCTATATTTATAAGTCATTCCCGGATAGGTAATTACAGCCCAAGCAATGTTTGTTCTGGCAATTGAAAAAAATTTCACTGCTTATCAGTATTGTTCAGGATTCCTTCAATTTTTGCTCTTAAATAAACAAGTTTTAATCCAGTGTAAATCGACGCCTTATCGCAAACCATTGATTTCCAGAAATAAATCCTGAACCTCTCGCCCAGAGCAAATCAATCGACCAAATCTTATTTTTATCCTTGCCTTTCCATTATTCATTATTCTTACCATTGTCCTGCTCTCAAACGTCAATACCCATAAAAGCGTGTAGAATGAAGCCTATCAAGAAGCTTAATGCTGCAACACCCAGACTAAGCCCTGTCATCTCGAGAAATCGCTTTCTAAAAGGTTTGTCCTTAGCCACGGAGATGTAATAGTTGAATAAGGAGATTATCAAGACTGCCCCTGCCAGCGTACAAACCAAACACAAATAGTAGTTCCCCAAAATCAGATAGGGAAGGATGAGAAAAAGCACGGTGATCAAATATGCCCCACCCGTGTAAATTGAAGCCTTCACCGGATTCTTGACCGTCTCTTCTGCTTTCGTAGACAGATACTCGGAGGCCCCCATGGACAACGCGGCAGCTATACCTGTGATCGAACCGGTCAGGGCGATCAGCTTTGTGTCTTGCAGCGCCAAGGTCAGACCCGCCAGTGCACCGGTGAGTTCAACTAACGCATCATTCAAACCCAATACGATTGAGCCAATGTAACGAAGTCTTTCTTCATCCAGCATCCGGAGCAAATCTGCTTCATGTTGGTTCTCTTCAAGCATGATGGACTCTGCCTCGGAGATTACATCACGCAGTTGCTCATAGCTATCCTGGGCATCTTCCTCTTCTCTCTCCATTAGCTTGATGCCGAAGGTGAAGCCGAAGATCCTACTGATCCAGTAATATTTCCAGATTTTCCATAGGTTAGGTGCCACATCTTGCTGGGTATAGGTTCGCCACACATGGTAGTGCTGGAGCTCGTCATTGGCGATTTTCTCTATAATGCGCCGATTCTCAAGGAGACTAACCATCCTGGCCAATTTCTTATAAACATGATGCTCGGTGATTTCATTCTTTTGATAAACCAGCAGCTTTTTACGCAGTTCCTCATCGGTCTTCATTCTTCGTTCCTCGTACAAGCCTTTAGATTATCAATGAAATCAAATCACATCGTCTCTTTTTTTACTCAGCTATGCTTCAGGTTATAAAACATAATGATTATGATATTACGGCTTTGTAGTAAAGTTGCCGATTTTGCGGTTTCGCTTCGATTTTACCTTCAGAGGATAATTCTTCGACGTATTTAACAACTTCATTTCGATGAAGGCCGAGGCCTGCGGCGATATCTTCAATAGAACAGGGTCTGCGCTTCAAAAGTGTCAGGACATCTTCACGTCGAGCAGAAAAATCCTGTTGTTTATGAACACCGCTGTAGTCGGCAATAACTTCTGCGTTCTTGTACAACCGTTTGGCTATAGCTTCTAACTGTTTTTCAGGAACCGGCTCTGCGAAAGCTTCAGCAGGTGGACGAGTAACAGTGTTAATTTGTACTTTATCCGGGCAGACAGAGTTTATACATGTCTTAAGTTTGTTGATTTCCATTTCTGGTGTAGTTACGCCAGCCAAGAGAAAGACTTCAAGCCAATATTTGCCTGTGTATTCCTCGCGGAATTTTACTAAGCCCTCTAGCATCTTGCTAAAAGTTATATCGCTATGAGGTCTATTAACGTATTGGAATATCTGATTACATCCGGCATCAAGCGATGGAATAACCAAATCCGCAAGCTTCAAAGAGCTTCTTACCTCCGGCAGCCATAATAACGAACCATTTGTAAGCACCGCTACCGGAATATCAGTAATACTCTTAATTCTGGAAATAAGCTCATCAAGGCGCGAAAAAAGTGTCGGCTCGCCTGAACCGGATAAGGTTATATAATCAGGCTTAGAGCCAAGATTTTCTTTGAGTTGCTCTGTAACGATGTCGGTTGCCACCCATTCTTTTCTTTTAATTGTTTTATTGGTTGTTCTTCCGAGTTGACAATAGATACAGTCGTATGTGCATGTCTTGAATGGTAGTAAATCAACCCCAAGCGAACGTCCCAACCTTCTTGAAGGAACAGGGCCAAATATGTATTCCCTTTTATCACTGTCAATAATTTTAGCACTCATAATACAAGTTAACTTTCCACTCGTTCTGACCCAGATAGAATTTTTATATCCGTGTCGATCTTTACTTCTTGTTGGCTAAAAGTCTATCTTCCAATATATAAAATGTTCTATTTAGCGAATTGTATTTATTCAATTGCGTTGACAATTTGATGAACCAGTTAATAAAATTTGCTATTTTACTTTTTACTATCTTCAAATTTCAATAATACTGCCCGCTTTTATTTCTCTGAACTGAGCAGGGTATGTTTCTTTTATTTCCTGCTTATACTGTGTACAATGACACGGGGCAATTAGTTCGA
>CAYNTC010000235.1:0-4001 GCA_964399795.1 uncultured Pirellulales bacterium
CTTGGATTGAGGATTTGCTGAAGGTATGTAGAGAGATATTTGAGATTGTACGTAGGCCTGAAATCGATAATTGATACCCGCGTAGCTATCTATTGACAAACCTAACATTGCTGTTTCGGCAAAATATCCATGCAGATTGTGTTCGGTCAAATGTAGTGCTACCTTTGCTCGATAGCAACGATGAAGACACATTTCAGCGAATAAATCGCCTATATAGGGATATCAGTATTAGCAAGCTCATTTCAGTGCCTTACGTGTTCAGGAACGAATTTGCTGGCAGAGGTCTTTTTTTTCAAATTGCAGGGATCAAGTATGCAATAGGCCGCATTCCTCCCGATAAAGTGTAGGTGAATACTGCTCTCAAACTGGTTCTTGGGGGGAGGGTAAAGAGGTTGGGTATCGTAGTTACTTTAAGATCTTCATGAGGCCGTACTATCAATACTGAAACGTGGGCCTTGCACTTTAGAAGATATATATGCAGAGTTGGGGGTGAACAAATTCGAAGCACTGAAATATCTCGATTATCTTCAACAAGGGGGGTTGATCAGTTCAATGAAGCATGGGGGAGTGACATTCTTCAAAGTCTCATCTTAAGTAAAGCAAAGATAGGCCATTCATAAGCTAAGGTTGAGAATCTTAGCTGTGTTTAAATTAAGTACCAACCAATAAATTTGCCTAAATGTGAGGTTAATCTGCAGACATTCTCACCCATTTTGTAAAGACGGGAGTCCTATTGGCCGATAAAAGCGTTGTAGTGTTTCATGTAGCTTTTTCTTTTTTATGAATGGCAGTGAATGGGGATGGTGGTACTTGCTCTTTAAATAAGAAATCCATCAGTTGAGGCAAAAGCGTGCAGCGGCTGATCATTGAGTATTTGGCAGTCCAGAAAAGGTTGGATTAAAAGTGCAGCTCTTAATGAAGAAAGTTCAGCGGCAGATGGTATTAAACAAGGGAGGGGAGAAATTCATATTTCGCTATGAGGTTGGCAGGGAAGATGAACTTCTGGACGCCTTGGTTGGACAGGCACGAGACAAACGGACGAGTTTTGACTGGTTTGATGCTGCAGTGTTGAGCTTCAAACTGACACAGATGCTTGTGGGTCAGGCGGAAGAGCTTTTACGCGAGGGTTCAGATATGCAATGTGCAGGTAAATTAGCGAACTAAACGACCAAGACAGCTTAAAGGTTGCCACAATCCTATAGGCAACCTGAGATCGATTTTACGTCAGATAGTAATATGAGACTTAAACAGATCAAATAGGTAGGTAAAATATGGAAGACTCAATTGTACAGCAGTTCTTAAATTACTTGAAATTTGAGAAGCGTTTTTCGGAACACACAGCTAAATGCTATGGCGCAGATTTGCGACAGTTCGGCGAGTTTTTGCTTGGCAGCTCTGAAGGTCACATTCCTTCTGTGGAACCGGTCTCGTTGGCTCAGGAGAGCGGTGGTGGTGGTCCTGCCACTGCCGTGGCCACGCAGATCGAGCAGGAACTGGACCAGTTGCTTCTATCGGCGGATATCAACGCCGCCAGGTCGTATCTGGCTTTTCTGAACGAAAAGCAATATTCGAAGGCGACCATAGCTCGCAAGCTGGCGACACTACGTAGCTTCTATAAGTTCCTTGTGAAGATGCATCGTCTCGCTTCTAATCCACTATTAGCAATAAGAACACCCAAACAAGATAAGAAACTGCCGCGCTTTCTTGAGTATCAGGAGGTTAAGAGATTGCTCGAAACCCCTCCCATCGATAATTGGCTCGGTGCTAGGGATAGAGCCATTCTGGAAACGCTTTATAGCACCGGCATAAGAGTCAGCGAGCTTGTAGCCTTAAATATGGATGATATAGATTTTCTCGGAGAGGTTGTACACATTAGAGGCAAAGGCAAGAAAGAAAGGATTGCGCCGATAAGTTCTTCGGCATTGCAGGTCATTCAGCACTACATCGAGTTTCGGAACAAACGAGCACAGAGTAACAGCAATTTTGATTCAAAGGTTCTGTTCGTGAACAAGCATGGACGACGACTAAGTACACGAAGCGTACGACGAAAGATGGACAAATATCTTAAGATGGCCGGACTCGATCCATCGATTAGTCCGCATACTCTGCGTCACAGCTTTGCTACGCATATGTTGAACAACGGAGCAGACTTAAGGAGTGTCCAGGAGCTGCTCGGTCATCAGTCACTGTCAACCACCCAAGTCTATACCCACCTTACAACCAGCAAGCTAAAAGAAGTTTACGAAACTGCTCACCCGAGAGAGCATTCCGATAGAATTGAGAGTGAAACTTTTGAAGGGGGAGATGATTTCGGTAGTTTCTAAGGTCCAGTTCATATTTTGTAAACCATGAATTAGAAGCCGCCTCGTTGGCGGCTTTTTTTTGTAATCTCAGCAAAGATAAATCCGGGTTTCCTTCCCATCTCAAAGTCTTCCATGATCGCACTTGACTTGCATCTTTTTTAACCGTAAGATTCATTTTGATTTTAGAGCACAAGGAGTATTCTAAAATATGGGAATGGAAAGAAAACGTGAAGAAGTTCTGAATGTACACTTGGCGCTCATATTGAAGGAACAGGGTCTTGTTTCGGCACCAGAGAGTATTCTGCGTTTATCTGGCGGTGGTAAGCGTTACCCAGACGTATTGGTGGAGTATCGCGACTTAAGGGTTGCGATTGAAGGGAAAATAGAAGATGCTTCTGGAGCACGTGCTGAATGTTTGAAGGCAGCAAATCAGCGAGTTGAGGAAAGAATCGCTGATGCGGCACTTTCCGTAATCTATCCATCAGAACTGCGAAAAGCACCTATTGACAAACTCCGGGATACTGCAGATCCATCCGTTCTCCAGGTTGCCACAGTTCGCATTGGCAAAATTTCCGAGTTTCGCAGCGTAACAGTTTCCAAACTTGCTGAATTACTGCGAGCTATTTACGAAGACATCCTCGGTGAAGAGGTAATAGAAGATGCTGCAAGAGCAGTAGAAGATGCTGTCATTTCCTTTGAAAAATATACAGAGAAGTTCAAGACGGTGATGGATAGACTGACTGATGCGCTGGGAATGAAAGAAGAGCCTAAGAATGAGAAAGAAAGAGAAGCTTTGCGAAGAATAGGAGGACTTGTGCTTCTAAATGCCTTTGTCTTCCAAGAAGTTCTATCTGGCGAGGTAAAAAAGGCGAAACCGCTGCGAGATTTCATGACTGAAGAGTTGCTGCTCTCTGCTCTGTCTAATCACTGGTGGGAAATATTGAAACTAAACTGGTATCCGATATTTCACATTGCATGGAAAATCGTAAATACACTTCCAACTGATGCGGGCCTCTCTGTCATTCTCAGAATGATGATTGCTGATGCTCAAAAGGTGGTCGAAAAGCGTGTCTCTCTGCGCCACGACCTTATGGGCAGAGTATATCACAAATTGCTTGTTGAAAAAAAATTCCTTGCTACTTATTTCACATCCATACCATCAGCGGCGCTGCTTCTGCGTCTTGCCCTTCATAAAAGCGCCCTATGCAATTCCCTTGAGTCAATCTCAAATGCCCGAATAGCGGATATTGCCTGCGGCACAGGAACTCTTCTTATGGCCGCAGCCTCCGCTATTGAGGAGAACTACATCCGCAGTTCTGTAGAATCAAATGTAAAACCCAATCTCTTGTCTTTGCACAAAACCCTCATTGAAGAAACACTTTACGGATTTGATGTCCTTCCTTCTGCTGTCCATCTGACGGCTTCGACTTTGTCATTGCGTGCCCCTGATATAAACTTTTACCGAACCAATCTCTATTCCCTGCCTCATGGCGGCAAAGAAAAGTCACTTGGAAGTATCGAGTTTCTTGTTAGTAGCGCCATCAGCGCACAAAAATACTTGTTTTCAGAACCTAATAATGAGACGGTTCGAATGCGCTCAGACAAAAAAGAGACTTCCGAAGGAGCATCTCTTCCTAAGCTGGATGTTTGCGTTATGAATCCGCCTTTTACAAGAAGCGTTGGAGGAAACCTGCTGTT
>CAYNTC010000236.1:0-3997 GCA_964399795.1 uncultured Pirellulales bacterium
GCTCTATCTGGCAGAGTATTCAAACTTACGCCGTAACAAACGAGCAGTTTCCATCATCGCAGCAGGAGATCATCCGTTGGATCGGCGATTCTCGATTATTTCGCTGTCCAGCTTCTGATCCGCCGGTTGAATATGTATACGTCCCCGGCCTGCGGCCGGATATGCCGCCTGACAATATTCTGGTGTATGAACCTGAGCCTGTTCATGATGGCCGATGTAGTGTTCTATTCCTGAATGGCCAAATTGCATTACTTACCCCTGAAGAACTCCAAGCCGCTTTAACTCGAACGAGGCAGAATCTCAGATAAAGCAATAATTATACGACATGCTTGCACCTCTGTAGTTTTATCATTGGACGAAAGCTTGCCCACTTTAGCAGTGTCCATCCTAATATGCTTTTTTTTGATTCCTCGGTAAAGAATATTGATTTTTGCCATACAATCCTGTACTATCTTCGAATGTTGTAAGGTTGCTAATTACCAGCCTCTTCTCAGGATTCGGTTATGCAACAAAGCTGATTGATTTTTATTATGTTTGATTCGTCTCAAAAAAGATTCCGGTTGAGAATTGTAATTCCAGCGTATCCTGCCTTTAACATTTATTCGCGTATAGCCAGAAGGACGACGGCTTTAGGTCCTGTTTGTGTGGCCAGCGCCGTGAATAAGATGGAAAACTGGGACGTTGAAGTGATCGATGAGAACAATCTCGGCAAATTCGGCCCCAGAGCAGACACTGTGGGAGCCGACCATGAATTTTTACAACAGCAAAGACCAGCCGATGTAGTTGGATTGTATGGGGGGTTGACCAGCACTATACCACGATTGTACCAAATAGCGAAATTCTACAAGGAAAAGGGAATTACCACTATCGCAGGGGGACAGCATTTCGTGCAGGAAACTATACCTGAAGCACTATCGGCAGACATTGACTATGTTGTTCTCGGTGAGGGGGAAGAAACAATCAAGGAGTTGTTGAAGGCTATCCAAAGTAATCAAGGCATAAGTAAAATCAAAGGCATTGCTTATCGGAAAAATGGCACGCCTGTTTTCACAGCAGAGCGGGAATCTCTGACAGACTTTGACAAGCTGCCTCTGCCAAATTTTTCCTTGGTACGCTATGCTAAGATTAAGCTTTTTCCAGTGGAAAGAATCCGCGGCTGCGGTATGAATTGCGAGTTCTGTACCGTTAAAGGCAGGCCGAGAGCTGCTGAGCCGGAGCGATTGCTCGAGCACATCAGTCTTCTTGTGGAGACATACAACGCCAAGCGTTTCTTTATTGTCGATGATCTTTTCGGCCAGCAACGGGACGAAACGATAAGATTCTGTAGGATGCTGGCTGATTATCAGCGGAGAGTCAGCAGAAAATTAAGAATAACGGTTCAGATACGACTGGACAAAGCCCAGGATCAGCAGTTGCTTTCTGCTATGAAGGACGCTAATATTAGAACGATATGCATCGGCTATGAATCCCCTATCGAAGAGGAACTGCAGGCCATGAACAAACGTATCAGCTCGGCTGATATGCTTTCGCTGACGAAGATATTTCATAAATCCGGATTTTTGGTGCACGGCATGTTTATCTTCTGCTATCCTCTCAAGGATAGTATCGGTTTTCAAATGTCTGTTAATGAACGTGCCAGACGTTACAAGGATTTTATCTCCAAGGCAAAAATTGACACAGTCCAGATATTGCTGCCTGTCCCTATACCTGGTACGGAATTAAGAAGCAGACTGCAAAAACAAAATAGGATTTACTCCCTTGAGGATATTGGCTGGGAATATTATGACGGCAGCTTCCCATTATTCGAACCGGATGAACCGTTGAGTCCTGAAGAAATGCAGCAGAGTGGCAAAAGTATTATGGGCAGGTTCTATCAATTTGGATACATGTTTCTGGTGCCTGTAAATATTCTATCATTTCCTACTTTAGTATTCTTTTTTCATAACATCCAATTGGGCTGGGCAAAGTGGTATCGTTCCTGGCGTAACTATCTGATTCGTTTTGGCGGCTGGATTATTTTGCAGAAATGGACCAGAGCATTTAGAAGAGACAAATTCCCGGAAAAATTGCAAAAGGCCCGCAGCAATATTAAACAAACAACTTTCACCCAGCCAGTATTGGAGCGCTTCTAAGACCGAAACCTGACCGCCTTTAATCAATCCTATCTACTGTTAGAGTTCTCTATTAGCCTAAAGTAAATTGTAGGGTGGGGCTTGCCCCACCATGATTTATTTAAATCCACTAATACGGACCGGTGGGCTAAAGCCCACCCTACAATTGTTTCCTTACGGCTTAGGGCTATTGTGGTAATGGACCATCGGGGACGGGTTCGCCGAAGTCAGGCGTACCGTCAAGTTTCCAGCCTTAGGCTCCTAATCTAAATCTGAGCAGTAGATAGTTGAACGGTAGACCGAAGTTTCGCATTTTTCACCTGTTCAAATGCTCAACTGCTCTGTTGGCTAAAGGCCAACCGGAGCAGGAGTGCCCGACTACGCTAACGCTTCGTCGGGTAAAATTCTTTTCCTAAGCGTCGTTTTTCCAGATGATGTTTTTAGATATTTCTCAAGATGACGCGATGTGCCCTCTGACTTAACTGCAATTTTCAAAATATATACATACCACATATTTCAACCTTAAACGGCCTGCCGTTCGTAGCGAAGCGAAGAACGGAGCAGGAGGGATTCGAACCCCCGGTACCTTTCGGTACAACGGTTTTCAAGACCGTCGCCTTAAACCACTCGGCCACTGCTCCAATATGATACGTAAAAGACATATCTTTTGGCAGATTTTTAGCTATTTTACTCAAACTGGCCGATTTACTAACATTATTATTGATAAGTCCTTTATTTGCAAAGACATATACCGCCTTGTCATTCTGAGCCCTTCGCTCCGCTCAAGGGTAAACTCCACGAAGTGAAGCGAAGAATCTGGCCAGAGAAAATATGGTTTTTCTTTTGCTAAAGCCGGATGCTTCGCCTTTCGGCTCAGCATGACAATAAAAACGATCAGTTTGAGTATTTTATAAGCTAAAATTGGATTCAACAAGCAAATTAACAGCCAATCCAGAACCGCTTCGTGCGAACAAAAAAATTTATCAGAATTTTTATATTTGTGGTTGACATTGCATAGTTTGCATAGCATAATATGCTAAGCAAGATAAATAAGCTATCAGTAATCGCGATACGCGATACGCGATACGCAATACGCAATACGCAATACGCAATACGCAATACGCAATACGCAATACGAACATAGGAGGTATTTATGAAGTTTGAAAGTCAGTTATTAAAGGGAATCGCACCTGTTGTGGTCTTGGAGATTCTTTCACGTGGACAAATGTATGGCTACGAACTAAGTCAGGCTATCCAGCAGCGTAGCAGTGATATTTTAACACTGGGTAAGGGTACGTTATATCCGCTACTTTATAATCTGGAGGCGAAAAAGCTCATCAGAGGGCGCTGGCAACAGGCTGAGACCGGCCGAAAAAGAAGGTATTACTCGATTACCAGCAAGGGTAAGACCGAGCTTGCCAAACAGAAAGAGCAGCTCAGAGAACTTGCCACTGGCCTGGATTTGGTTTTCGGCGGCGCACTTACGCCAGCCTAATTTATGTTTAGCCCCCAAACTTGCTTGTGGATTTCCTACCTGGCCATATAAAAAGAATATAACCGAGGCCGCTATGGCAAAGAAAAAAATATATAAAGATTCGCAAAATTTGCCTGCATCGGTTGCTGATTTTATAAAACTTGTAGTCAAAAAGATGCGCTATCGCAGGAAGGTCCGGGCCGATGTACAAGCTGAATTGGAAGCGCACTTTGAAGATGAGCTGCGCGATTGTAAAAGTGACGAAGAGAAACAAGAAAAGGCCGAGCAATTGATTTCCGATTTCGGTGATGCCAAGTTACTGGCTGTTCTTATGCGTCGCGCTAAAAAACGCTGTCGACCACTCTGGAAAAAAGTCCTCGTGCGAGGCCTTCAAGTTTTTTCAGTCATCTTT
>CAYNTC010000237.1:0-3996 GCA_964399795.1 uncultured Pirellulales bacterium
AAGAGCTGCGCAAATTCGATGCGATTCTGCTGGGCGCAATTGGTCATCCGGATGTTGCGCCGGGGATTCTGGAAAAGGGGATTCTTCTTAAGGCGCGATTTGAGCTGGATCAATATATAAACTTAAGGCCAGTTAAGCTGTATCCGGGCGTTTATACGCCACTGAAGGATAAAGGGCCGGAGGAGATTGATTTTGTTGTGGTGCGTGAGAATACGGGCGACCTTTATACGGGCACGGGTGGTTTCACTATGAAAGGGACGCCAAACGAAGTAGCGGTGCAGTCGGCGGTGTATAACCGGTTTCAGGTGGACCGATGTTTGAGGTATGCGTTTGAGTACGCTCGCAAATACGGCAAAAAAACACGCGGTAAGAGTGACACAAATACGCTTGCTCTTTGCGGCAAGACCAATGTGTTGACATACATCTACGATTTGTGGGAGCGAGCTTTTCACGAGATGGGCAAGAAGGAATATCCCGACATAAAGAGGGAATATTATCACGTGGATGCGACGTGTATGTGGATGGTTAAGAATCCGGAGTGGTTCGACGTTATTGTCACGGGCAACATGTTCGGCGATATCATTACCGACCTTGGTGCGATGGTGCAGGGCGGAATGGGTATTGCAGCAGGTGGGAATATCAATCCCGAAGGGGTGAGCATGTTTGAGCCGATAGGAGGAAGCGCACCAAAATATACGGGACAAGGCAAAATCAATCCGTTAGCTGCAATATGCGCGGCCCAGATGATGCTGGCGACGTTAGGTGAAGAAAAGGCAGCGGATGCAGTTGAAAAGGCTGTGATGTATGTCACAGCCAACAAGATTAAATCTCTTCAGGCTGGCAAAATGGGATACTCCACGAGCGAAGTTGGCGACTTGGTAGCTGAGGAGCTTGTTAGATGATCTAATCCTCGGAAAAGAATACCAAGTCTATTCTTGTCTTTATAAAAAGCCTATAGTAAACTTATTATTAAATCATATAGCAACGCATCGAGTCTTTTTTTTACGGGCGATTAACGCTCAATGTTGGGTCTTTTTCGAAAGGAGCGGTGCAATGATGCTTACCCTCAGGTTCAATCAGTTAGTCTCAGTAATATTTTTTACAGTACTTTTGTCTTTGGCCAACACACAGGCGGAGTCAATAACGGTGGTTAATCCAGGCTTTGAGCAGCCGGATGAAGGTAAGATTCAAGACGATTTCAGCAGGATTCCGGGTTGGAGTCAGGATTTTACGACTGACTCTGGTGTTGAAACTCTTTATCCACCCGTGGGCGAGTATCACGGTTTCGGCAAGACGTCGGATGGCAATATCTACCAACTGTTAGATGCACCAATAAATGCCGGGAATACCTACGCACTTACGTTTCTGGGACGTAGTACATGGGAAGCTTTGTCAATAATTTCGGAATTCTATTACTTAACAAATCCCAGCAATCCGAGGTCGCGGGCAGTGATTGCCGATGAGACGTTTTATGTTACAGATACATGGATTGAATACACACTAAAATTCGCTGCTGAAGCGGGTGAGCCTTATATTGGTAAAAACATTGGGATTCAGTTCAGCGGCGCATCATCGGGAACGGGCTGGTATGGGCTGGATGAGGTGCATGTGACAGTTGAAGAAACGAAGGTCGAGGTAAAAGCCACAAATCCGTCACCTTATAATGGCGAGATATATGTTGACCCGGAAGGTGTCTTGAAGTGGGATGCACCACCTGAGTCGCTTATTACAAATCCTGAATACGAGGTTTATCTTGGGCTGACGCCAGAGCTCAGCGCTGCAGCTCACAAACGAGTTACCGAAGAGTCATATCAGCCACCTTGGTCGTTGGCCAAGGATACTACCTATTATTGGCGCGTTGATGTAGTCGGTGGTGAACAGGGATACGTATGGAGTTTTACAACCGGAGGAGCAGATTGGGAAAATCCGAAAGTAACTGGTCGAAATAAGACACCACGACATTGTACGCTGATGCCTTATCCAGACCGCTCAAGCGCGGTCGAAGGGTCGAAGGTACGCGGGAGGCGTCGATGTATCATCAGTCGTTAAATGGGAGCTGGAAGTTTAACTGGTCGCCGAAGCCAGAGGATCGGCCGGTCAATTTCTATGAGTTAAGTTACGATGTAAGTGACTGGGATTAGATAACAGTACCGAGTAACTGGCAGATGCAAGGCTACGGGATTCCAATCTATACAAATATGACATATCCATTTGAGGTGGACCCTCCCAGGGTTACCAGCACGCCGCCGAGCGGCTATACATCTAATACGCTGAGAAATCCCGTTGGCTCGTATCGGACAGAGTTTATAATACCGGCGGAATGGGCAGGTAGAAAAGTGTTTATACACTTCGATTGAGTCAAAAGCGCATTTTACCTTTGGATTAATGGGCAAAAGGTTGGTTACAGCCAGGACAGTATGACACCGGCTGAATGGGATATTACCGACTATCTTGTAGAGGGGATAAATGTATTAGCTGCTGAAGTGTATCGCTGGTCGGACGGCAGTTATCTCGAAGATCAAGATATGTGGCGATTCAGCGGGATTTACAGGGATGTGTACTTGTTCTCGACGCCACAGGTGCACCTGCGTGATTTCTGGGTGCGTTGTGATCTTGACAGTCAATATGAAGATGCGACGTTGTACGTTACAGCGAACGTAAAAAATTACAACGATTCGGCTGCCGGCGCAAACAGCGTGGAAGTGACACTACTTGATGATGATGGGGCGGTAGTAAGGACGGACCCTCTAATAACAGGGTCTATAGGTAGTCTCGATGCCCAGGCTGAAGGTGTGATTGAAATGCAGGCTGAGGTAAGCAATCCCTACAAATGGACAGCAGAGACTCCTTATCTGTATCAGGTCCTGCTGACTCTTAAAGATTCACACGGTTCTGTAATTGAAGTTGAGCAGTGCAAGTTCGGTTTTCGCAAGATTGAGATTGTAGATGCCCAGCTTCACGCCTTTCTCTGTTGCCTGAGGCTCGAATGATACTAATTCAATAGAAACCGTCTCAATTTTTTCGAGGTCGAGGTCATATTGTTTTTTATCTTCCGGTTCGAATCCTATGATTAGTCGCTCCTCTCTGTATCCTTCTTTTTTAGCTATGATTTCGTATTGCTTGCTCTTATCGTAAAATCGCAGAGTCTTTGTTAAAGGCGTGATTCCACGTTCAACGCCGTCTATATAGATAGTGGCCATGTTGGGATTGGTGCCGATTCTCACAGTCTTTTCGATCTTTTCCAGGACGATATGATATTCTGTTTCCTCTTTGGGTTCGAGACGTATCGTTGCTTCTCCGTCTCTGTATGATGGCCACTTTTTAGCGACTACTTGGTATTGTTGGAGCTTATCATCGAACCGCAGCTTCTTTGTCAGCGGCGTGATTCCGCTTTCTTCGCCGTTTACATAGACTACGGCCATGTTGGGGTCAGTTGTGATTGAGACCATCTTGTACCGGGCGCATCCAGCGAAGCAGAAAATTATCACAGGCACAAAAAGCATTACCGGTATTAATTTCCCTATTTTATCCATCGTTCTTGCACCTCCTGTTTTTTTAGGATAATTGCTTACGATATACTCTCGCTTAAGTTCCAATGATAATCAATCCGCTTTTCTTTGGATAGAAAAAGAGCTATAACTCCAAGCGATAGAAGATAAGTGTTGTGTATTACCTGTCAAGCGGTTTTTTTGAAAAAATGGGCTAATCCAGAAATGGCTTGCAGCTTTCCGAGATAAAACGATATGATTGTGAATTCTTTTAAGGGGGTGATAAAGTATTGTACAGTGCGTCCTGGAATGCGCAAGCATCGAGATACACCTCACGAGTTACGATTGACGCGATACAACATACGCGATTTGTCCTGAGCACGGTCGAAGGATACGAAATTGTCCGAACCATCTTGCTTCGCACAAGGCTACGCAGGATAAACCGGCTGCATACAAACGACATATACGTGGCGCCGGGAAACTGCTACATAAGAGGACTTAAAGAAAG
>CAYNTC010000238.1:0-3958 GCA_964399795.1 uncultured Pirellulales bacterium
GTATCTTCGACACGATTGAAATTACCCAACTTCTCATACATTTCCGCCAGGAGTAATACCGGTGCCGACCACTCAGGGTTTGAATCAATACAGTATCGAAGTAAATCCGTGATATCTTGTTGCTTCAAACGCCAATCATCGGAAGAAAGCCATAACAAGGCTTGATGAAAACGCCACCAAAGTCCGGTCTCTCCTTCGGCCTTGCGTAGCTGCCGGATCAATTCCTCGGCCTTTTTCGGATCCTCTTTGATTTCCCTAAGGAACAAAAGTAACGAGCGAGCACGGATTTCCTGCTCATCCTCCGACAACTCCTCCAAAAGGCTTATTCCTGTGCTTCTATCCCCCTGCATAAGTTCAAGCAAAGCCAGCCGAATCGATATAGCTCGCTTCTCGTCCTTGCCGATTACGTTATCCAATCCTTGCCTAAGACAACTTCTGGCTGAAGCATAATCCGCGTTTGCAATGTGAAGCTCTGAGAGAGAAAGCCATGGACGAGCCACCTCTGAATAATGTTCGCACGCAGACTCGCAGATCTCGATTGCTTCAGCCAACTGGCCAGTTTGACGGTAATGCGCTACGAGTTGCAATTCAGCCCTTAAGGATTCCTGACTCTCTTCAATATCCTGTTTGAGTTCGCTTTCAACATCCTCAGACTTTCCAATATAAGTATAGATGCTCGCTTGCAAGGCGCGGATATCCATATTATCCGGATACTCTTTGCGTAATTGTGCCAATTCGCCCGACAATTTCTGAAGCTTTGACGTATTTACTTCCTGATCCTGTTCGGCCGCCAGATATATACTCGCACCAATGCGAAGCAGCTTACTGGTCATATTTGTGGGATTTAGTGATTCGGCCATTTGAGCAGTTTCATAAGCCTTACTCCATTGCCCCAGCTTGGTGTATTCGTTTGCAAGCTGTAACATTGCTTGGGGATCTTGTGGTCGATATCGTAGATACTCGCTCAGGGCATGTGCTGCTCGTCTGGTTTGACCTGTTAAATCGTATGCACGTGCCAAAAGCCCCCACATTGCGGGATCGGCTGCATCATTTGGCAGAAGCGGCTGCAGAGCATCAATGACTGCATAAGGCTTTTGTTCTGCGTCTGCCACGATAGCTCGCAGGTAAGCAAGCCTCAGCCTGGACTCAACTGTTCCTTCCTGTTTATATTGAGTATTGAAATACTCATCAAGACATTGCCTCGCTTCTGAAACCTTGCCTGCGGCAATATAAAGCCTAACCGCAGATGGCAACACCTGGATTCTATGTCTATCTTCCGTCAGCGCTGCTAGCGCTTCATCAGCCAGAGAGACACCTTTCTCTATGTCACCTCTCCTTGTCGCAAGTTCCGAAGCAAATAGAAATCTTGAGACCGTCCAGTCATTGACATCAAGAAAATGCTCTTCCAGTTTTTCCTGTGGGAGACTATCGATAGTCTCCAGCTTGGCTTCAGCTTTATCAAGCTCCCCATGGGCCATCCACTCTGTACCCAAGAAATAAAGCATTTGGAAGTTATCCGTGTCCAATGCATCGGCAGCTTCAAGATCTACGCGAGCATGTGTCCGTCTATCTTCGTCGCTAAGGCCGGAAATATTTGCCGTCACACGGAAAAACCGTGCTCGATTTGCCAGCGCCACAACAGAATCCGGAGCGTAGTCCAAAGCTTTATTTATACATTCAAGAGCTTTGGCATTTATACCCTCACTGACTGCTATATTACTCATCAACAAACAAGCTTGCGCATATTCGGGATATTTGTCCGGAAGTGCCTCAAGCTGCTTAATAAACCTCTCAAGTGTCTGCTTAGCTTCCTCGGGCCTGTTCAGTTTAATTAAGGCATCAGAGAGCAGTAATGGTGCCTCTTGGTCATTCGGATCATCTTCAAGCCGCATCCGGACAATATAGGCAAGCTCCTCGAAATTACCTATACCTGCATAAAGCTTGGTTAGCTGGTCATAAGAAATCTCATCGAGAGGATTTAGTCGAATAATACTACGGTAGGCCGCAATCGCCTGCATTATATGTGAAGCCTCGACCGGACGAACAGACATACGCGCCTTGGCATACTTCTTGAGGACTTCAACATCATTAGGATTTCTACCGAGGTATTCCTGGAAGTGTTTATATGCAGATACCCAATCCTTGCTTTCAAAGGCAGCTTCACCAGCTTCAAGATCCTGTTTCGAGAGAATTTCTCTCCTGATCTGACGGGCAGCAAATAGAGATGCAACAAGTGCTACCGTGACAAGTATTAGAATGACAAGCACTTTTACGTTAATCTTCGCACATCTGTTCCGATAAACCATGATATTTCCTCTCAAGAGTATTACTATCCAACTATCTGTATCGGCATATTATACAATAAGCATAATACCACAGCGCATTGTAATATCCAAAATCCGCTTTTTGGGGTAAAATTGGCTAAATGAACAAACTCTATTTGGTATAGATGCGTGTAAAACCTTTTTTATTGGATGTTTCTGCTCGTCTGATTCCGACTGGGAGTGTAATACAGAAATACAAATTGCTATGAATAAGAATATCTCCGCTAAATAAAAAAACTACCTCGGCAAAGTCCCAGTCAAATGGACTTCGCCAGCAATAGTAACACGAATTATAACTAAACAAAAGTCTACTATAGGCCAGGCATCTTATGCAAACCTACGCAACTTCCAACCCGCAGCACTCAAGCTAAAAATGTCCAGTAAGACACCTTCTGTAACTGAAACGAACTTTTTAACTAAAATTTTTCAATATCCAGATCGTTCATTCATATCCATATATCTGATCTAGATAATTCATCATGCCAACAAAAATAAATTGCTGGTTATTCTGAGCAAAAACCAATAAACCGGTTTGGCGAAACCTCTAAATGTAGAGGTTTCGCCCCTCCCGATTTACAACTTAAACACTTACTGTATGCTTGTCTGTTGTTATAAGGCAGACAAGGCTATCACGCAAATTTACGCAATCTCCAACCAGCTACGCCCAAACCGAGTATGCCAAGCAAGACGGCAGCCGGGACAGGAACCACATAGAGAAAATCCTGCCGATACTGCTTCACGTTGGCATTCTGTAGCACACGCACGTAGCCGATTGAACCTTCACCCCACCTCTCGTACCAAGTTCCTCCTGGGGCTACTGCAGCGGCAGCCTCTGTAATCCAGGTAGCCGCCTGGCCATTAGCTGGTCCAATCTCCTGTTCGATTGACCAGATTGCCTCTTGCAGCTCAGCTGCACTGGCTACTCGGCCCGGACCCGCAGCATACTCATAGCTCGACAGTGTCCCACGAGCGAACTCATTGTAGAGATATGCTGTTTTAGGATCGAGATCGTCGCCCTGGGCCGCTTCCGGTGTCGCCGGTACGTTCACGCCGCCGCCCCAGGCATGGGAGCCTGGTATGGTGCCATCTTTATTGTCTAAGCTAACCCAAACATCAAACCATTCGTTGTAGTAACTATATTCGTCTTTCTCAATGCAGAATGTTTGGAATGACTCCGGATGCCCGCTCAATAATCCATACGTTGAACTAGCGTAGCCTTTGCTGGCATCGAGTTGCCAGTTACCGGCTCCAGGATCAAACAGAGTGAATTCTCCGCCAGTTCCTGAATAATAACCACCCATCCGCGTCATTTGGGCTATTGATCCCAGCCCCAAAGTTCCATGAGTCGGATCAGCTAAAGCCGGTGCTGAAACAAATACACATACTACTGTAATAAAAATCAGTCTTCTTATCATCAACTATCTCCCTCAACCTTTAAATCACGATGTAGAATTCTTTTAGAACATAGCTTCATCGTTAGTCAATTTTTATTGTCATGCACGATTGCCTTCTATAAGGCGTCTTATGCATGTTTACGTAATTTAATACCAGCTACACTTAAGCCCAGCATACCCAGCAGAACAGCGCCCGGAACGGGAACGTAAACCAGAACATCTTGTTTGAGCCCCGAGACC
>CAYNTC010000239.1:0-3956 GCA_964399795.1 uncultured Pirellulales bacterium
GCAAAGAAAATGGATTGGGCTGAGCAGCAGCCAGAGACCTGGTGGCAGCACGTTTTAAAAGCTACACAGAGCATAAGTGCGCAAGTTCAAAAGAACACAAATCATAGCATGTCCGACGTTCAAGCTATTGGGATTTCCTACCAGATGCACGGGCTGGTTGTGGTGGACAAGAATAAAGAAGTGCTCAGACCCTCGATAATATGGTGCGACAGTCGGGCGGTGCAAATCGGCGAAAAGGCAGCAAAGGATATCGGCCAAGAAAAGTGCTTAAAGAGACTGTTCAACCTGCCGGGCAATTTTACCGCATCAAAATTAAGATGGGTCAAAGAGAACGAGCCGGATGTGTTTTCTAAAATCCACAAGATAATGCTGCCCGGGGACTACGTCGCAATGAAGATGACGGGCGAGATAAAAACTACCCCGTCAGGATTATCCGAAGGAATAATGTGGGATTTTGAAGGCGATGAACTTGCCGAATTTGTACTTGATAATTACGGCATTGCTGCCGAACTGATTGCCCAGAACGTGCCGACGTTTTCTGTCCAGGGTGAGCTTACCAAGGAAGCAGCAAAAGAACTGGGACTTACAGCAGGAACCAAAGTAAGCTATCGGGCTGGCGATCAGCCAAATAACGCCCTGTCTCTGAATGTGCTTAAGCCTGGTGAGATTGCTGTGACAGCAGGAACATCTGGGGTCGTTTATGGTGTCAGCAATAAAAAGAGCTACGACCAGAAGTCGCGGGTCAATATATTTGTGCACGTTAATCACACAAGACAAGACCCACGGTATGGCGTTTTGTTATGCGTAAACGGCACAGGAATCCTAAATAGCTGGCTCAAACATAATTTTGTGGCTGGCGATGGGCTCGACTACCAGCAGATGGACTCCCTGGCTGGCAAAGTGCCGGTAGGCTCGGACGGACTTGTCATACTACCTTACGGCAATGGAGCAGAAAGAACTCTGGAAAATAGAAACATAGGTGCATCAGTTCATGGCTGGAATTTCAACGTGCACAAAAGAGCACACTTTCTGCGAGCCGCTCAGGAAGGAATAGTCTTTGCGCTGAATTATGGCCTTGAGATTATGCAGAATATGGGCACCGAATTGAAAACGGTCAGAGCGGGACACGCCAATATGTTCCTTAGTCCACTATTTGCCGAGGCCTTCGCTACATTGACAGGAGCAACTGTCGAACTATACAACACTGATGGCTCACAAGGTGCCGCAAGAGGCGCAGGCATCGGCGCAGGTATCTACAAAGGCCCGGAGGATGCCTTCGTCGGCTTAGAACCAGTCAAAACAATAAAACCCAACAAAGAGTTCGCCTCCGCATACGCAGATGCCTACGCCCGCTGGGAATTAATCCTGAAAAAACAAATATCGGTCACATGATACATTAACAATATCATTCTACAGATTGCCCCCTTTTTGACTCTATATAGGAGACGAAATCGCTCAGAAATATTCTCCTCCAGTGAGTACCGACAAGCTCGTAAGGCACATATCGTACATCGATTCTAATAAGGTTTTCTCGTGATCGTCTTTTTGGGTCAGTGACACTTACACCTTCTCGTATGCTAATCTTTTCGAGCAAGGACACAATGTCATTGAGAAACTCAGTAGCACCATGTGGAACACTAATTCCCATGCGCAGGGTACTGTACACTTTCCGCTGCCCGTACGTTTTGTATATGCCATCACTATCACTCATCCTGCTTTTCAGATCGAAATAGCCTTTAATGAAAGACCTTATAATCTCTTTGTCTTCAGAACCATTAATCCAATCAGGAATGGATGGAATCACCTTGGTTCTGCTCGTTGGGATTTTTTGTCTCTCGATTTCTTGAAGGAGAACCGAATCTTTGTCGAACTCGAGTATGACCTGAAAGTGGTAGTTTTTCACGTGCCTGGGCCGTATTTGACCCTTGGTTCCCAAATGACGGGATATGAGGCTAAGATTCTCCGTTATCTTCTCAACGTCTCTATTGTGCGCATCATATTGAGATATCCGATAGTCGCTGATGTTGGGATTGTAATAGTACCCTTCATAAGGTGTGCCTTTATTAGCAATTCCTCTTTTAAGATCTATAGTCAGTGTTCGCCCTTTGATATCTATGCGACCGTTTGCGTTAATAAGCCCTAAAAGATACGCAAAGTCAGAATTGAACAAGCCTGCCCTGGTTTTAATTATAGTGGCAGCTTTTGGTGTGAGGTTCTTTCTCAACTTCGCAAGCCACCTGTCCCTGAGATTTCGTTCGCGGCTTTCTCTTGGAAAGGCTTCTTGATATGCATTTAAAAGTTGATGGTGGTTCAGCACATTAATTGAATAATCGATATTCCATATTTCATCAAAGAATCTTCTTAATTTCTGAAACAACTCATCCAGTTCACCCGTGGCACAGAGACCGCATTCTATGTTATTCCTGATTCCACCCAAAGTAAAGTTGGCTGATCCTACCATAGCACAATAGCGATGGTGATCGTAGAAGAGATAAAACTTAGGGTGATAATGCCCCTTTGGACCATCGATTTCTACATCAGTCCGGATGTAAACCTTACACTCGGAGTCACCGGGTATGGTCGCGAGTTCTTCTATTAGCCTCTTCTCCGTCATGAATTCTTCGATATCAAAGAGAGCTCTAACTCTACCGTTGTTACGAAGAAATGATTCGAGGGGCTGTTTGTATTGCTCGAAAGCAGCATAAGAACCATAGGCAACTCCAATGTACAATGTGTTCGACCAATTCAGAGCATCTTGTATCGCTTTCGAAAAACTTCCATCAGAATTCTTGAGTAAAGTGATCTTCATTTTTTGAAGACTAAAATGAACTCGTGTACTTTATTCACCCTGAACACATAGGGATAACCCAAAGGCCGAAGATTATTGTACTCTTGCCTTCTGTCCCAAATAATAATGTCGTCCAGAATAAAACCGACCTGTGACATGAAATCAATTGTATCAACATGAAGTGGATAAAATTTGTTTTTCTTGCGTATGTCCATTATCACAATACAGCAGAATCCGCCATTCGCTGTGGCATCATATACCTTCGCGAATACTCCTTTCAGTTCAGATAGAAATTCGCTGTAAGACTGTATATTCCCTAAATCAGCAACGGAATCACCGTAGTTCTTCACATCTTTGTAGTCGGCCGTCCTCTTCTGGTTAAGTATATCCCAATATGGTGGAGATGTAACCGTGAGTTGTATCGATTCCTTTTGAACCCAGTCGGGCAAGTTCCTCGCGTCGCCTTTTACTAAGACCGGAACGTACTCATCATTGTCAAACAGATTCGCATTATCCTCTCGCCTCTCATAAGCTTCTATGAATTCATCAGATAATTCGACTCCAATGCTATATCTTTTTAGTCGCTTAGCTGCAATTAATGTTGAACCACTGCCCGCAAAGGGATCTAAAATTAATTCATTCTCTCGGCTGAATATTGATATCAACCGTTCTGGTAACATTATGGGAAATATAGCAGGATGGCCTGCTCCATTTTCATTAGATGTTTTTCTTATGTCGGACCAAATTGATATTGAGTACTGAAGCCATGTTTTCCCGTCTAATGGTATCTGGATGTTGGGCACAAGCAGCCTCCATACAAAATTTGCTATGCTTGTTGTTGGAGTAAAAAATGAGTCATCTTAAAGTCGTACAATAGTAAACAGTGCCACTACGACTATCCATAATTTTAATGATTATAAACCAATTTTTCTATATAGGCAAACGACTTCTTTCTTGATACAATGAATAATACGATGATTGAATGATTTGAAGATAACAACATTTAAGCCGAGTTTGGAAAATTAGTTAGGAGCATTTATTATGGCGAATAAATCTTTACACAGTATATGTAGGTGGACGTTTAATCCGGGGAAAGGCGGTTTTGTGCCAGCAGATATGCGGCCGGAATGGGGCGGCGAGGGATTCGGTACGCCGGAAATGATCAAGC
>CAYNTC010000240.1:0-3909 GCA_964399795.1 uncultured Pirellulales bacterium
AATACTCCCGAGATTCCATGGCCTGTGATAATAGGTATGAGGAATCGACTAATACCAACCATAAAAATTATTGGCGTTTTATGATGATTTGCAACAAGCTGTCTACGCGTTTCGACAAGCTGCTTGTCTTTATGTGGAGCTTATCCGCAACGTATGTCGCTGCTCCTATGTCGAGCGCGAAGATTTATTATGATTGGTATAATACATGCCTATTTTTCAATAAATCTGAATGTTGTGTGGAGCACCTTAACGGAAGATATCCCATTGCTTATTACAGGATTGAAGGGGCTTCTTGGTGAAGACTAATAAAATAGATTTCCTAATACAAAGAAACGGCTTTACTCGTGTGAAAAGTGTGGAGTAAGCATGTAATGAAAATCGTCCAGAAGGAATTCAGCGTTAGCACTAAGTCACGCAGTCAGATGATTGATATTACAAGCCGGGTTGCCTCGATTGTAGGCGAATCCGCTATCAATGATGGTGATGTGATAGTCTACTGTCCTCATACAACAGCAGGGATAACCATAAATGAGAACGTGGACCGTTCTGTGCCGCATGACATACTGCTGGCCCTGGAGGAAGCTGTGCCGCATCATCTGTCCGGATTTCAGCATTTCGAAGGCAATTCCGATGCCCACTGCAAAAGCTCTATTATAGGATGCAGTGAACAAGTCTTCATAAAAAACAATTCTTTGCAACTCGGTACCTGGCAGGGCATTTTTTTCTGTGAGTTTGACGGGCCACGCAGCAGAAGAGTAATCGTTCAGGTACGAGGGCAGTAATCCATTATGCATCTAAAGCAAGATGGTTGACCAAGAATGGATAACGCCGCTCGAAAAGGAATTGCGCCAAACGTCATTCTTTTGGGCATCGTTAGTTTCCTCAATGATCTGAGCAGCGAGATGATAATGCCCATTCTGCCGATGTTTCTCAAATCGCTGGGCAGCACAGGCGAGGTGATCGGCTTAGTGGGCGGATTGCGGGATAGCGTATCGAGTATCTTGAAGGTTTTTTGCGGCTATTTGTCCGACAAGACAGGAAAACGCAAGATTTTTGTCTATGCGGGCTATTTCACTTCGACCATTTTCAAATTTTTACTTGCGATTTCCAGTACATGGCCTATCGCGGTTACGTTTTCATCTTTAGAAAGAGTCGGCAAAGGATTGAGGACAGCCGCCAGGGATGCAATTATTGCAGAATCCATGACCACTCAGCGAGGAAAAGGCTTTGGCATTCACAGAGGCCTTGATACCATTGGTGCTATTCTGGGTTCGGTAATGGCGCTTTGTTTGTTCTGGTTCCTGGGATTCGGTTTTAGGACAATTATAGTAGTGGCAAGCGTGCTCGGTTTTGTGTCACTTGTACCTCTGCGTTTTGTCAGGGAAGTTGAGTCTAAGCCGCAGGATGTGACATTAAAGATGGGACTCAAAGGTCTATCCACGCCCTTGAGGCTGTTCATCATTGTTTCGGGCGTATTTGCACTGGGCAACTTTAGTTACATGTTTTTCATTCTCAAGGCACAGCAGCATTTCCAGGGCAGGTTGTCAGTTGCAGCTCCTATTTTTTTATATGTACTATTTAACATTTTTTATAGTGCTTTTGCAGTGCCATTTGGTGCTATTTCGGATAAGATTGGCAGGCAGAAAGTCATTATCTTTGGTTATATTATTTTTTCGGCAACATCTATTGGTTTTGTTGTTGTCCATTCGTTAGGAGGTTTTATTGTGCTATTTGCTATTTACGGTTTGATGTATGCTGCAGTTGACGGAAACCAGCGAGCTTACATATCCGATCTGGCCACAGCCCAGCTCAGAGCAACTGCTCTGGGCGCGTTTCACACAACCACGGGCCTGATGGCGCTACCGGCAGGATTAATTGCCGGATTTCTATGGGAAAAAATTGGCCCTTCAGCCACATTCATTTACGGGGCTACTCTTGGGTTGGTTTCGATATTGCTATTCATCATTTTCAATGACTATTTCGAACCCCGGCCACAGCATGTCTGAAAACAATCCGCCCAGAGGTGCCTTATTCAGCCACATCTATATCTATAAGAGCCTGCGCTATGCGCAAAAAAATGGCGAGGTGGTGGGACCGGCTGGGGGGGAGACCGGTGGACCACACTGCCTCGCCGAGGTTTATAAACTGCAAAAAGCAGCTATATTATATATAGCCATGCCAAAGTGCAAAATAAGAAACTAATGCTTAAAGTTAACCTGTCAAATAAAAAATGCAAAATGAAAAAAAGTTTTAGGGTAGTTTACCCACTTCCAACCCACATTTCTAACTTTTTATTATACAAGCTCGACGGAAAGAATGCAAGCCAAAAATACCGTTTTTTTCATATTTGGGGTAGCCTACAGCCCTGTCGGACTGCGAATAATAAAATTCGGCTGATAAAGATATAATTGGCATTTAGATACTTGCGTTGGATTTGTCGGCACTACTACTTGTGTGACATGGTTATAGAAGTGGGTTGAAGACCTGTATAATCTTTTCTATTCGCAAAGGTGGCGATTTACTGTTGGCTATAAAGTACATTTTTCACCAGCAGTTTGTCAGTTGGAAATCGCAGGTATCGGGTGAGTAGCTTATGCAGTAGAGCTAAGTCATACCATGCAATTTTGAAGATGGGCGGTAATCTTATTAACTGATTTCACATCTTTGAAAAATCAGAAAAGACACTAAAAATTCTGGCTTAATCGCTTGTGTGGTTAGCGCAACTTTCATAAACTAATATCTATAATGAGTTATGAGCTGGCAGTAGTTGATGTTCTTTGGTGCTTTTTCGTGAGGTATCTTCTGTGAGTAGGATTTCTGAACGTATAAAATGCTTGCAAGAGACAATCAATACGACGTGCACACGCGTTGGCCGAGACGCCAGCGAAATAAAGCTTGTGGTCGTGACGAAATCTGCCACATTCGACGCTATCAAAGATGTCATTCAACTTGGCTTTTCAGATCTTGGTGAGAACCGAGTGCAGCAACTGAAGAAAATCTCAGGCCAAGTAGCTGAACTGTTGGAGCAAGGTAACGGCAATCCGAATCTGCCAGAAAAAGTCAACTGGCATATGATTGGCCATCTGCAACGCAATAAAGTTCGGCAGATCTTGCCGATTACGACTCTTATACATTCGGTTGATACGCTTCGTCTGGCTGAAGAGATAAACAATTCTGCAGCGAAGTTAAATCTGTGCCCACGAGTTCTCTTGCAGGTTAATACATCAAATGAGCCGCAAAAGTATGGTGTTCCGGTAGGGGCTGCGACGCATTTAGCGGAACAAATAGAGACACTGCCAAATTTGAAGTTAGTTGGACTTATGACGATGGCGCCGCTGACCCGCAATAAAGATGTGGTTCGAGCTTGTTTTACTCGAGCCAGAGAATTGTTTATCGAGATGCGCGGTGAGAAGATAGTAGGGCCGCAGTTCACTGAACTCAGCATGGGGATGAGTTCAGATTACGAACAGGCCGTCGAAGAGGGGGCCACGATCCTTCGCATCGGCTCGGCAATTTTTGCTGGATGACGTCAAATCGCTTCGGGTGTGCTATATTCGGCCAGTTTTGCGGATAATAAAAAGCTCTTACCAGTATTGTGTTAAGGCTCTGGAGCATTTTTTGGTAAGTTGATAGCTGGTATTCGGAATTCTACCCTTAAAAGTTTTGTTGACCTTATGATTTAATCGCTGAAATTGAAAAGGCACTTGGCAAACCGGCCTGGCAAAATTCACCACCTGGCTAAGACACAACACACCCTCAATAATAAATAGTCAATAGTAAATCGTAAATTACTGTGTCATTGCGAGGAACAAAGTGACGAAGCAATCTCAATCCCGATAATCAATATTGGTAACCGTTCACAGTATTTTAGATAACTGAAGAAAAACTGTGTTTTTGTCCGATAATAGT
>CAYNTC010000241.1:0-3866 GCA_964399795.1 uncultured Pirellulales bacterium
AGCATCAATGTCAAAGGGCCGCAGTCTGGCACATAAAAGATGTTCACCGCAGAATATTATGTACAAAGGCAAAATAACAATAGTTTCCATAATAGCCGTGAAAGAATCTGCTTAATTGATGACCATGCTCGGTTAATCAGGGTCGCGATGGTCGATAAAGCAAGCGGTGAATTGTACAATGATACCGGTGATTCGCTCAGCCTGCTGCAGAAATAGTCCACCAGAGTCAGATGAGATATTGCCGCCATCGAGATGAGCGACAATTTTACGGGGGATTGTTCAAGATTCTTTAACTACAAGTGAAGTAAGAAACTTGTTTTTGTTTAAGAATATATTATAATTGAAGGTTCCGTAATTATCGAAAATAGGCTCCAGTTTGAAGGAGAAAATATCATGAAACTCGTCGATGTTTTGCGGAAAGAATTTATGCAGGCCAACGCTGAGTTTAACGACAAGGAGGAAGTGTTACAAGCGGTTGCTAAGTTGGCTAAGAAAAGTTCTATTCTGTCGGGGATAAGCGAGCAAAGCATTGTTGAAGGGCTGCGAAAGCGCGAGGCTTTGGGATCTACCGGTTTTGGTAAGGGGATAGCCATTCCCCATTGTCGCATCAAGTCAGTAACCGATTTTGTAGTCGGTATTATAACGGTCTCTTCCGGAGTGGATTTTGATGCGCTGGACAGTAAGCCAGTTAAACTTATCATCTTCATTGTTGCGCCAGAAGCAAAAACCGACAAGCACATCCGGCTGCTTTCAACTATTTCACAAACTCTCTTGAGCCCCGGTGCGGTAGAAGAAATCCTGTCTCAAAAAACACCTGAAGGGATACGCGAAAGTTTTTTCAGACATGCAGTTTCCGAAATCAGTGTGAAAGAAAAGCCAGAAAAGAGTTTACTACATGTGTTCGTTCAGAACGAGGAAGTATTCAGAGATATTCTTCAGCTTCTGGCAGGCATAAACGCAGGTTCGCTTGTTGTCGTCGATGCTGAAAATACAGGAACGTACCTTTCTAAGATTCCGCTTTTTGCCGAATTCTGGACAGATAAGCCTCAAAGATTCAGCAAAATCATTATTGCTGTGGTCGATGAAACAATGATCAACGAGACCATTCGCAGAATAGAAAGCATAACAGGGGATCTTAACAAGGGTGAAGGCGTCATGGTAACTGTGCAGGGAGTTTTATATTCGGCAGGTTCTTTAATTGAGCAACTATGAGGATGAGTTGTCGGAGTTTATACAATAAGAGAAAGAGCTTGAGCTATGAGACTTGACGTTTCGTTTGTTCATCTTTCAGCGATTACACTTCTCGGATTAGCCACGATTATCGGTTTCTACCTTGGTCGCGGAGCGAGGCGGATCAGGCTGCCCTCTCTTATAGGCTATATGGTTCTTGGGGTGATCCTTGGTTCTTCGCTGCTGCATTTTTTCAGCGATTCTTTGTTAGAGCATTTGTCGTTTATCACGGAGGTTTCTCTTGGGCTGGTGGCATTTAGCATTGGCTCGGAGCTGAATATATCTTCCATGAAGCGTCTCGGTGCAGCAATCGTCGGGATAATTTTTGCTGAGTCCTTTGGAGCTTTCTTTTTGGTTGTCGCAGCTGTGTATTTATTCACGCGTGATCTTCCTTTAGCGATTGTCTTCGGTTCGGTCGCTCCTGCCAGCGCACCAGCAGGCACAATCGCTGTCATCCATGAGTACAAGGCACGCGGCACTCTCACCAAAGCCCTATATGCAGTGGTTGGGTTCGACGACGGCCTTGCTATCGTTATTTTTGGATTTGCGGCGGCTGTAGCAAAGAGTCTTCTCATCGGCGGAACGACCGATAGAGTAACAACTGTTATGTCTTCGCTTTTAGCGCCCTTTGAAGAAATCCTGTTAAGCTGTGTTGTTGGATGTATCGTTGGATTCTTGCTCTGCCAGATGGTACGAAATCTCCACAGTTCACGTGATATGTTCATTATTGTTTTCGGCGTTGTCTTGTTGACAACAGGTTTATCTATCAGTTGGCATCTGTCTTTGATTCTCACCAATATGATTGTGGCAATGGTATTGGTGAATACCCGCAGAGAAACGCTGACATCCCGTGTATTAGCTCCGGTACACGAAATCATGCCGTTTGTGTTCTTACTCTTCTTTTGTTTGGCAGGTGCGCATCTGAAACTATCGGCTCTGCCAGCATTAGGTCTGACGGGTGTTGTATACATCTTAGCGCGCTCTGCAGGATTAATGGGCGGCGCTTATTTTGGGGCGCTTTTTGGACGGGCTGAAGATAAGATTCGAAAATACTTAGGTCTAGGCATCCTTTCGCAGGCTGGAGTGGCAATAGGTCTGTCGCTTATTATTCAGCACGAGTTCACGCAGCTCAGTACACAGTACAATTTGCCACATGCTTATGCAATCGGGACAGCGGTTCTTACCACAGTTACAGCCACATCCATATTCTTTGAGATAATAGGTCCAATTCTCACGAAGATCGCCCTTAAAAAGGCTGGTGAAATACCCGAGTCGCAGGAGCAGTAATCCTTATCATCTTACAGCAAGTAGCCTAATAATATAGCGATCGAGTATCACATGTTTAACCGAATGTGTGCTTCAGCTTTATAGTAAGCAATCTTTCTGGGCATTCCTTTATTTCAATGTTGTACAGGTCTGCAGACAATGTTATCTTTGCCGATTATAGATATCAAAGACTTCTTACACATAATGGCGAGATTCCTGGCTGGTCTAACTTTCTAGTGCCGTTTCTAAAAAGAAACTTTCACTTTTGTCATTCCGCACTTGATGCGGAATCCAGGCCTTTAGTAAACTGGATTCCTGCTTTCGCAGGAATGACATGATTGCACAAGTGAAACTTATTTAATGGAAACGGCACTAGCTTATGGTAAAATTAAACATATCCAATATAGCTTTTGAAGGGTCTTGTTTTTCTCTTTAACCTGCTATGATTGCGTCGTAAAAAATCCACGGATTCGGTTCCAATGACGTTTCGAACAAGAAGCTTTATGGGCAACTCACTCTAGGGTGGAACCTTGAAACATCATTCGTTCCCAAAAAGCAGAAGGCTTAAAAGTAACAGGCAGTTCAAGCGTGTTATAACTAATGGTCTACGGGTAAGCGATGGCTTGTTTACGCTTTACATGGCTGATAATGACTGCGGTCATCCGCGTCTTGGAATTTCAGTGGGCAAATCCTATGGCAGTGCAGTTGTCCGCAACCGGTTGAAACGAATGTTACGAGAGGTTTTCCGACAAAATGTGGATGTAATTCCCTCGGGCTTCGACTATGTGCTGATAGCATCAACTCAGTCTTTGCAAAAGACACGTGCTTCAGGCAGAAGCAAAAAGTTTTCTGAGAAAATTAGCTTTGAACATGCACGGAATTCTTTTTTGAATTTGGTCCAAACTGCTGTTAGGATAGGAACTCGATCGAAAGAAAAGTTTAACACAGGCCCAGGCCAAATAGAAACGTGATGGTACTGGCCGGAAAACAATTGTAATTGGGGTGAACAAGGATAGAATAGTCTGATGAAAGTCAGGATAATAGCATCGAAAAGCCTGATGAGAACCGCAAGATGAAGGTAGCTGAACGCCGGAATTTGGAGAAGCTTGAAGGCAAATACAAGGGGACAATTTTGGGTCAGAAAGGTAAGTTGGTACCGATAGGCACTGCTGCAAAAAAGGCTGGAATATCAAGGCAATCTTTGCAATATTATCTTATGATTGGTTTGCTTGAAGCAACGGAAGTTACGCCGACCGGCAGAAGGCTATTCGACGAAGGGGATATCAAGCGGATAAAACTTATAAAAAGGCTCAATGAGAGCGGTTATCAATTGCGCGCTATAAGAGAATTGTTTCTCCAGGGCCATGCCG
>CAYNTC010000242.1:0-3832 GCA_964399795.1 uncultured Pirellulales bacterium
ATATAACAAAAGGTTATCAATGTCGAATAAATCTAAGTAGCGTAGTAGTACTAAAATCGTTCGTTTTTGAGATTACTTCGGCCTAAAGGCCTCGCAATGACACAAAAACCCCTATTTTCTGCGTGAACGGTTACCATAATTTTTAATGGAGGTTTTGAGGTGATGGAATTGATGATGATAGTGTCGGAGGGGATGGTTTTACTTTGACCAGAGGGTGGACAGGCAATGGGAGATTTTGTTTTGGAAGATTCTGATTATTGGTACCAGTAAAACTAATGTTAATGGAGACTGTTTCGATTTGTCACACCTGCGCAAGCAACACCGTAGAGCGTCCTGGGGAGAGTCCAGAAAACGTCATAAAAATGACTGGATTCCCGCCCATTCGGCTAGCGCTCAGGGCAGGCCCTTCGTGGGAATGATATTGTTGCTCTATGCCTCTTGTGTCTTATCACTATTTATGCAGGAATCAATAGCCATTTGTTTTCGTTGGTTATTTTCTGCTCGGCTTTGATTTCGGCGATGATTTGATTTTGTTAACAGATCAGGAGATTACGAAGATTTGGTCACAAGATTATATAATACGTATCATAGAAAATTCTTGCGCTGTTTGGAGGGCCATGTACCATTGTGCAACCATCCCCATCTCTAAGGGATGAGGCTGCCACACGGTATTAACAATTTAGACGTTTCCAAAGGCTTCTCGCTAAAGCGCAACCACTTTTTCGTATACGTATAAGAGCACAACTTTACAAAAAGATAAAACTTGTGGCGGAAAGGTTTTCGGTGAGATATTATCCACTGTCAAGAATAACCGACAGGATTTATCCTGTTTCCCATTGTATTGATGGATCTTCGAATTCTTGCGCTCTAAGTCTTACCAGCGTTTCATCGGCAAGGGCTTTATATTCAACTGCTCCTCTGCTTTGCGGGGCGTAAACCATGATTGGCTCGCCCATGCTTGGAGCCTCAGCAAGGGTTGTATTTCTGTGAATTACAGTATCGAAAACCATATACCCGAAAAGTTCCCTCACACCGCTTTCTACTCGCCTGCTTATTCTTGTTCTGCTGTCTACAAAGGTCAGTAATAGTCCAAAAGTCCGAACCGAGCAGGGATGAAAACGCTCTCTTAGCAAGCTGATTGTCTGAAGCAACCGCCTTAACCCGTCCAGTGCAAAAAAGTGCACTTGAACAGGGATAACAACCGCTGTGCTGGCTACAAGCGCGTTTATCATTAGTAGGTTCAGTGTCGGCCCGCAATCGATAACGCATATATCGTATCTATCTTCGACTGATCGAAGTTGCTCACCAAGAACCAGTTCTTTTCCCAGAAGGTGCTGAAGTTCCAGTTCAACTCCTCCGAGTAGTATATTGCTCGGAGCCAGTTCGAGCAGACCAAACGATGTATGCTCTATTGTCGCCGACAGCGAAACAAAAGGATTGGTTAGGACATGATATAAGCTCTTGTGTGGGCCGTTGGGATTGTACCCCAATCCCAGAGTCGCGTGCGCTTGTGGGTCGAGGTCCACCAGTAAGACCCGGTTGCCCATCGCAGCTAAAGCCGCGGCAATATTTATGGCAGTTGTCGTTTTGCCACAACCGCCTTTCTGATTAGCTATCGTAATGGTCCGCATCTACACGATAAAACCAAACTAATAAGTCGTGCAAATATTGGTCCCATTCCATTGACCTAAGTGCTCTATCTCCACCAGATACATTATAAGCTAATTTATATCCTCAAATCAAGACAAATGCGGCCTGCCCAAGTACCCACGAAATTGTAGACCTATCATTAACAAATAAATTTTTGTGTTTATGCGGGCATTGGAACCACGAGTCCTCGTAACTGAAATAAAAACCCAAAAAATATAGGACTATTAAATTTAGGGATAGTTGCTCAGGGAAATCCCTTTGCTTGAAATTTTCACAATTTTTGAGCCGATTACGTCAAACTTGTCTTATTATTGCTAAATGGTAATCTCCGCATGGGCGAAAAATTTGAGTCTAAAGAGCGTGCGAAGGTCTCTCCCATCTCAAAGTGCAGAAAAGTAAGCCGGAGATCAAACCTTCTGATACTCAGACAGTTATATGGCAAAGGACAGCCAGAGCCCAGAGTAAATCCTTCTTGGGTATGATTTTCGTTTCGTATCTTTCATTTATTGGTATTAGGTGAACATGCTCTTGCGCGGTTCTGATGAGTTTGCAAGTTACGCCTATTTGATTTACGATACAAGCTATAGCTATTTGACCTTGCACAGCCGGTATTGATGGACTTAATATTACTATGTCGCCGTCGTTAATCCTCGGTGACATGCTGTCACCGTCTATCCGCAGTGCAAAACTGTCTGGAAATAGGTTGCGAAGCTCCTGGCATTGAACAAATTCAACAATTTCCTCGTACTCCTGCCCGCTTACCTTTATAAGACTGACGTGATGTTCCTTGAGGTCTTGGACCAAAGACCGTCTTTGCAAATCGACCGACACTGTTAGGTTGGCAGAAGCGACTATTGTTTTGCCGGTGTGCTTTTGCGCAAGCTCACTGAGTTTCGTAATTGCTTGCTCCGGCTTGGACCGGATTGTCTCAGCCCAAACGTGCACTATTCCTGCGGCTGTTTGTCCCAACACCGGTATCCAGCCAGTCTGTTCCGCAGGGCTTGACCCAGCCTTTGTGCGCAGCTCGCTTTCAAGCCCTTTCTTTTCGCCTAATAGCTCGATGAACGCCAGAAGTGCCTCGTTCATATCCGGACTTTTTCTGAGCAAAGCGCCCACCTTTTCAAAAACCTCGCTATTTTGCCCAAATGCGAAATTTTTTTCACTTCTATGGCCAGTCATCAGCCATTTAAGATCAGCCCTTGTAACCTCCGCAATTCTTAACAGAATATCGATTGGTGGAACCCGGGTGCTTTCGTAATAGTTGTATGTAGAAGAACTTATGCCTAACGCTTTAGCAAAGGCACTTTTGCCTCTATCGCCTGCATACTGCTGGCGTAGTTCCTTAACCCGCCCAATTAACGCATTTGTGTCGAAATCATTTTTTATTTTTCGCATGTGCGAGAATTTATCTTGACATAATTCGCAATTGTAGCACAATTGACACAAATAGGTAATACATGGGCAGTGAATTTAATGCACAGTAACCCTTATGTCAAGGAGGGAGTCAGGAAAAATGGCCAAGCATAAGAAGAAAGGCAGAAAGTCAAGTTTGCAAGGACGTGACGTAAGAAAAGAAATAAGCGCAAAGCAGTACATAGAGTATCTATTGGAACTGCACAGGCTGCAAGGCGTGCTGTTGCAACGGCTAAATGAACGAATCAACAAAGAAAAGTCTGGCAGTCGTACAACCAAAAGTTGCTAATAGTCTGTCAAATTCAATTAGGTGGGTTGTCATTCCGCACCCATTCGGCTGCGCTCAGGGCAAGCTTTGATGCGGAATCCTGTCTATTGATAATTTTGGATTCCCGCCTTCGCGGGAATGACAAGCCACAAAAACAATTTTGACAGAATACTAATGGATGGATAAACAAAGCAGCGTATCCTTGGGCTTTTGAAAAATTGTTGTCTTAATACAGACGATGCTTCAACGGAACCGATTTTAAAGGCGGGGGCTTTGAATTACAAAACAAATTTGTTGCGCATCTACTCACAAATTCAATTATCATCTCTGAAGGCTGGTATCCAATTTGATAAAAAACCTTAATGGATTTCCGCCCTTGGGCAAGCTCAGGACAGGCCCTGCGCGGCAATGACATAAATAATCTGTCAATTTGAGCAAATAAGAATCCCTTAGATACCGAGAATACCTAAGTATCTTAGGTATTATTACTAATACATTTAT
>CAYNTC010000243.1:0-3814 GCA_964399795.1 uncultured Pirellulales bacterium
TTGAACAATAGTCTTTATGCAACCTGCTATCAATGCCGCTGGACTAGCAAAGCTCGCCGCCAAAGCTGATGCAGGTGACCGCACTACAGCAATGATTCTGCTCTGTAGCTGTGCCCGAGTTGGCATCTTTGAAAGAGCTTCTGCCGCCTTGGCGTCTAAAACCGATCCATCCAGAAAAGCACCTTTTACCTCAACGACCGGTATCTTCTTTATCCACTGCGTCAATGTCCTCGCAATGTCAACTACGCTGTCTCCGCCATAAGCAACCGCACAAGGACCCTCGAACAAAACCGCAGCCGATTCCATCTGCTGTTTTTGCAGTGCTTTTTTAAATAGTGAATTCTGGACGATGAACAGTCCGATACCCTGCTTCTTGAGCTCACCGCGCATCAGGTTATTATCGACGCCACCTACGCCCTTGGTGCTTACGACCAGAAAATCTTTGATGCCCTCGCGGACAATCCGCTTCTCCAGTTCCGCCTGCACTAACTGTTTTACGTACTTACTCATACTCTACCACCTATGAAAGCTCATCCTAAACCCACGAAGGCACTTTCGAAAGACGAACCGAGATTCCTACAAGTATAAACCGACCCAGACTATAAATAAACCACAGTCTCACACGTTGACCGCAACGCTGGGGCCCATTGTCGCAGAGACAAAGGCTTTCTTGATATAGGGCCCCTTTGCCGCTACCGGTTTGATCTTCTTCATGTGTGAAATAAACGCCTCAATGTTTTCGATTAGTTTCTGTCCGTCGAAACTTTGTTTCCCGACAACCACGTGGACGTTGCCGCCCGCATCGTTTCTGAACTCCAGCTTGCCCGCGGCGAATTCAGCCACGGCTGTAGCAACATCGTTAGTCACCGTACCATTTTTCGGTGTAGGCATCTTTCCCTGAGGCCCAAGAATCCGCCCGAGCTTGCCTACCTTGCTCATTACCTTTGGTGACGCAATCGCCACATCAAAATCTGCCCAACCGTCTGAAACCTTCTTTATCAACTCATCACATCCAGCCTCAACAGCGCCAGCCTTCTGGGCCTGCTCAACAACGGAATCCTCGCAGAATGCAATAACCTTCTTCTGTTTGCCGATTCCATGCGGAAGCGATATTGAGCCACGAACCAACTGGTCGGCCTGCTTAGGGTCGATTCCCAACTGCACGACAAACTCTACGCTCTGGTCAAACTTCACCGATTTGAAGGCCTTGACCCTCTCAACAGCCTCATCTATATTAACCGATTCTTTGACTCTTTGCTGTGCTTCTTTTTTGTATCTTTTGCTTCTAAATCTCATACTCTCTATCACATATATCGCATAAAACTGAATTTTAATCTACTCTATTGTTATACCCATACTTCTGGCGGTACCTTCAATGATTCTTATTGCTGCTTCCTGATCATAAGCGTTCAAATCTTTAAACTTGGCTTGAGCAATCTCCTGCACTTGCTCAGCGGTTACTTTGCCAACCTTTTCCTTATTCGGAATGCCACTTCCTTTTGCAATTTCAGCAGCCTGTTTCAGCAATACTGCCGCCGGGGGACTTTTGACCTCAAACGTAAAACTTTTATCGATATAAACAGTGATTACAACCGGCACAATTGTACCATTAAGGTCTTTAGTCCGCTCGTTGAACTGCGAAACGAATTGACCAATATTGACGCCGTGCTGACCCAATGCTGGTCCTATCGGAGGAGCCGGTGTCGCCTGGCCGCCCGGTGCCTGCAACTTAATTTTTGTTACTATCTCTTTCTTTGCCATCGCTTACCCTGAATATCCTGCACTGCTTATAGTGCATATACCATGACGCTTGGCACAGTGCGAATTCGCTATATCTTCTCAATCTGCCAATACTCTATATCAAGCGGCGTACTTCGCCCGAATATTGTGACAATCACATTTACGATTCCACGCTCAGCATCAATCGAGTCAACGGTGCCCTCAAAATTCTCGAATGCACCTTCGCGTATCTTTATCTGGTCACCCTTTTTGAATTCGACCTTGATACTTGGTGCTTCCTCAGGCTTTTCCGCTTCCAACAGCATCTTTGCCACATCTGTATCGCGCATGGGCGTGGGAACTCCCTCTGTGCCAATAAAATCTCCCACGCCAGCGGTTGCTTTGATCATGAACCAGGCCTTTTCCGGTACCCGCCCATCGTCAGTAGGTTCCATCTCCATGAAAACGTAGCCCGGATACAACTTTCGCCTATACACCGTTTGCTTACCGCCACGAATTCGTTTAATCTGCTCAGCGGGAACCTCAATCCTACCAATAATGTCACCGATATCCCTCTGTGCGATTTTCTGTGTAAGGGCCTCTTTGACCTGCATTTCTTTGTTTGCCGCAACTCTTAAGACGTACCACTGCATCGCTATGCCTAAAGATACAAGAACTTTCAAGCACAAACCTTTATTTTTAGCGCATCATTATGCTCACCTTAGGTGACAAGACGCTCTCACTATCCCCCCTGGTCCCACTGATAAGCATCCCAGAGTTCACCTGAGGTCCAACCAGCTTAATCCAGTCTCCTTAGCGCCAGCCTTGTTTTAGATATTGATCTCCCTGACCTGTATTAATAGCCACCAACCACCCTATATACATGCAAGAAACCTATCTCAACAGCCGATCAAAGAGCATCCCGAAGCTGATATCCGTTGTTCCAAGAAATATAGCCATAAGAACAACGACTACGATGACTATAAAAGTCGAGACCGCTATTTCCTTTCTGCTCGACCAGCTTACTTTTTTTAATTCTCCTTCGGCTGCGATCATGAAATCTGCAACCGTAGGTTTATTTACAATCCAGTAAACTAGAAGACACAAACCAACAAACACCCCGGCAGGGACCATGGTCTTGACCCACAATACGAGGTCGGTGGCATCCAACCGCTTAAAAAGCTGTAGACAACCAAGTCCAACAATCAACGCCGCACTAAAGCCGGTGCACAACCTCGTATATTTGCCCTGTCCACGTTTGTATATCTTGAACGCCATATTTAATTTAATAGACCTCGTGTCTCTGCTTAATCTCAGCCCCGATTCAAGCAACAACAAAACCAGGCCAGGAGGGAATCGAACCCCCAACCTTCGGTTTTGGAGACCGACGCTCTGCCAATTGAGCTACTGGCCTATCTGCCGTATGTGATTGCTGCAAGGCAAGTTCACGTTCATTTTCGCCGTATCTTGTGAGCCGTGTGTTTGAACTCGCTGCTACAAAATTTTTTCAACTCGAGCTTCGGTACTCCCTCTGCAACACTAATACTTGTCCTATAATTTCTTTGTCCACACTGGCTACACTCAAGCCAGACATATTCTCTCTTGCTCTTCTTTTTCTTTGCCATAACATGTGTCCGCGCCCAATAATCCTGCCAATCAAGGAACACTTGCTTTCTTGGCAGATGACCATTTAATACGCCTTGCGATAACGAGCGATTCACGCTCCTAAGGCTGTGGGGGTTCCTGCTATTATTCAGAGATGCTTAAGCAAGAATCTTAGTCACGACACCCGCACCGACTGTTCGGCCACCTTCGCGAATAGCAAACCTAAGCCCGTCCTCCATAGCTATCGGTGCGATAATCTCCACCTCCATCGTAATATTGTCCCCTGGCATACACATCTCTGCGGATTTACCTTCAGCGCTCATAAGCCCAAGCATAGAACCGGTGACGTCGGTTGTCCTGAAATAGAACTGTGGCCTGTAGCCTGCGAAGAAAGGTGTGTGACGACCACCTTCTTCCTTTGTCAACACATACACTTCAGCGTGAAACTTGGTGTGCGGCGTAATGGAGGCTGGAGCTGCAACAACCTGTC
>CAYNTC010000244.1:0-3806 GCA_964399795.1 uncultured Pirellulales bacterium
AACTACCCGGTTATTACAGTTTCTTTCTCAAAGACATCATCGAAGAGATTCAAAACGGGGAGGTGTGTTAACTCAGCTTCTCCTACTTTTTATATGGGCAGATGAAAGGGAAATCACACCGATCTTTACACTGGTCACCCGGTTTAGCTTTGAACAAACCTTGAGCAATGCCCTTGATACATTTCTCTGCAGTTGTCTCGGCAGATTCCAACCCACTTTGCCCTATGGGGACATGTTCAATATCATTCCCTGTGTGTTTTGGATCAAGGTAAGCTACTGATGCATCAGTGACAGGGCGCTGCAGCTTTTTCAACCCCAAAGTATAGAGCTGCAGTTGCAAACTTGATTCTGGAAACGTTGTTACCACATCAGAGGTCTTATAGTCCCGTACTTCTATGCTCGGTTTCTTGTCCGTCCCTCTGATTATGACGTCAACCTTCCCGGCAATAGTCGCTTTTTGGAGCGGAAACTCTAATCTCGCTTCAACTTCTTGTATACGTTCCATATCCTGTTTATGACGCCTGACGAATCGCGTTAATATCTTCTCAGCGGTCTGTTTCATATTCTCTAGCGGTTTCCCACCAGCATAAGGCAGGTGAAATTTCTCTCTTACCAAGTCCCGGATGGCTTTTTCAGGATCTATGCCTTGCTTTACGCGTTCACTTGCGCATCTGAGGCAATAGTGAAGGCTCTTGCCATATCCCAGTGCAACGTCCAGTCCCGGTTTATAACCCCACATTTCCCTAAGGCAGTAAAGATAAGGACATCTCAGATAGGTTATTATCTCACTTGGCGAGTATGTCTGTATCTCATCGCTCTCAAGAGTCGCCCTGATCTGGGTCGACGGCAGGTCGTCACTTTCATTGATACTTTTCGCGTAATTCTCAACTGTTTCAAGAAATTGACTGGGGCTCTGGTAATTCCTTATGCGCCTGAAATGACTCAAACACAAAGCGTCTCTCGCTCTCGTCATTGCAACGTAGAAGAGCCTTCTCTCATCCTCTATTCCACCCTCGTATCGCTTTACATCAAAGCCCTCCATATCTCGTGGAATAAACCAATGTTGTGGCTGACCTGCTCGACTGGTAGGGAATCTTATCGAAGTCAGGCACGGGAGAAAGACTACGGGCCATTCCAGTCCCTTAGCCTGATGCACCGTCATCACTTGAACAGCATCAATGCCACGCAAATCCTCGGCTGGCTGTTCCTCGTATGCCCCGGTAGCATAGGTATTCATATACCAGCAGAGTCCCTTTAGGGCATCCTCCCAATCCGGTTTTTCACCACCAAGCCTGATGGATGCCTCATAGTCGGTGAGCAGAGTGTTGAATCGCCCCAGGTTAGCCATTACCACCGCTTGGAGTTTATCACTAGGATCGAAGTTGAGAAAACCCAGAGTTACAATAAGCCCTTGATACATTGAAGTGAAATCCCTGAAGCCGTCATTCAATACCTTCCGCTTCCACAGTCGGAGCTTTTCGGGCAAATTCTTGGGTAGAGAACTAGATATGTTGACCCCTTTCCACTTGTCTATGCCCGTTATAAACAAGTCATCCTCATCTATCTGACTACCCTGCCCGTAAAAGCCTTCTCTCCAGAATCCTCTATCACTGAGCCATGCGAATAGCCGGCCAACCGCTTGAGCTTCGTCTTTCTGGAACAAACCGACTTTACCGCCAACGAGGAACGGGAAATTGTTCCTGCGAAACACACTGAGGAATGGCTTGGCAGAGGTAGATACACTGCGCAGTAGGATGGCAATGTCCGAGTATCTACACACTTTTTTAATTTCCACCAACTGCTTGATCTGCTTCGCAATCCACTCAGCCTCACTATCCGGATTTTCACACGCCAGCACAGTGACAGTGCCCCTGTCTTTGCGAGTTGCACTGAGTGACTCGTATTTTGCCCTTTCAAAAGTTCCGGCAAATTCATTTGCTGCTGTGACTATAGTAGGCACACTCCTCCTGTTTTCCTTAATAGTGATCTTCTCGCAGTCAGGAAAGCTGCTCAGGAACTCTTCGAAACATTTTTCGTTGGAACCACGCCATTGGTAAATACTCTGTCTGGGATCACCCACGATGAAAATGCTGGCATTACGCCCGATTAACCGGATGAGTTTATCCTGGGCCCGGTTAATATCCTGGTACTCGTCCACTATTAGATGTTTAATCCTTGACAGAACACGGGGGTTTGCTTCTAACTTCTGCACCGCCAGCATAATCATCTGACTGAAAGTAATAAATCTGTGCCTGTCGAGAAGCTCCTCATATCGCTCAAGATGCCTCACGAAGTTTGGCTCTTTTCTCTGGAGTTTCTTCCGATCCAGAAGCTCATCGTAAACAACATCAACAGACCGCAGGAATTCGGCACAGTTTCTAGAATATGGTCCTCCTTGGCCTAATCCGAGGCCCCAGCCTTCACGAAGAATAAAGGCCATCTGTTGATTCTCGTCCAACGGTTCATGATCACCATAGCCGAATACGTCTTCAAGAATTCGGAGGCAATATCCGTGTATGGTGCCTACATACATCTCCCCAAGTCGCACACATGCCTCCTCACCTTGCAATTGCCGCACTCTTTCATAAATACGGCTCTTCATACTCTGTGCCGCACGCTCGGTGAAGGTGAAAGCCACAATGGAGCCAGGTTCTTCCTCCTTGTACAGCAGGAGGTAAGCGATGCGGCGTGTTAGTGTCTCTGTTTTGCCAGTGCCAGCCCCGGCAACTATTCTCAGATACCGCCTCTTTGATATAACAGCCTTTTGCTGCTCCTCCGAGAGAGGCTTCGGCGTTTCGAGTATTGCCTTAAGACTTCGCCTTTGTTCATTCCGCCTACTTTCTTTGGATATCAATTTCGTCTGCCCCAGCTTCTCCAGGAACTTAGCTTCGTTGAGCGTCTCTATCCCCAACTTTTCAGCTTTAGCTAACTTGGAGCCAGGGTCGGCGCCCACCACCACGTAAGAAGTCTTTCTGGTGACATCCGAGCCGGCTTTGCCACCGAGAGCCTTTATTTTTGCTTCCGCTTCTGAGCGGGAGAAAGATTCGAGCTTCCCGGTTAAAACAAATTCCTTTCCAGCTAAAGGTAGCTCCTCAAGTTTGGCTTCCTTAACTTTCTCTCTTTTCAGCCTCACCCTGGCCTGTCTCAGCTTTTTAATGATTTGCTTATTTCCTTCTTGTCTGAAAAAGGCAACGATGCTTTGAGCTATCTTGGGGCCGATAGAGTGAATGGCTGAAAGTTTTTTCTTACTAGCTTTGGCCAGTTGGCTAATACTCTGAAATTCCTCTGCCAGTAGTTCGGCGTATTGCTCACCCACATGGGTGATTCCTAAGGCAAAGATAACCCGGCCTAAGGGTCTTTTCTTGCTTCCCTTAATGGAATTAAGCACGTTGGAGATGCTCTTATCTGCCAGTTTCTCTAGGGTGAGGATATGATCCCACATTAGGTTGCGGCTGACTTCTTCCTCTTTCAATATCTCAGGGAGAAGCTCATCTATCTTTTTCCTCAAATTCAAAACCATTTCCGGGGTAAGAGCGTATTTAGCACAAATATCCTCGACTTCTCGCCTGTCAGAGAGGGCTTCGCTGGTTAGCCTTTTCAAAGCAGCAAGCTGAATCTTGGTGAGATTTTCACTGGCAGCAACGGCCTCTTGAACTCTGTAAATAACCCTTTCTACCTTCTTCTTCATCTCTCGAAGTGTTTGCTTAGTCAATTTATAAAGATCACCTGCATCGTTCACCAGTCCGGCATGAAACAAAGCCTGACACAACTTTTCCCCCACACCATCTATATCCATAGCATTACGG
>CAYNTC010000245.1:0-3801 GCA_964399795.1 uncultured Pirellulales bacterium
CCGGATAATGCCGATGTCGTTGTCATTAACACATGTGGCTTCATCGAGCCTGCAATAGCCGAGGCCATTGACGCCATAGAGCACGCTGTAGCCCGCAAACGCACAGGTACTGTCAAGAAAGTTATTGTAGCTGGCTGCTTGTCACAGAGGCTTGGCCAAGAGCTTCTCGATCAGGTTAGTGACATCGATGCTGTTGTAGGTCTTGGTCAGAGAGATGAGATTGGCCGAATAATCCATAAAACACTTCACGTGAAAGAGCCGGTCGTTTATTTGGACAGCGCACCTCAGTCGATCAATGACGACAGAGCCAGATTGCTCATCGGTCCGCCTCACCGGGCCTATCTGCGAATCGCAGAGGGTTGCAACCATCGATGCTCATTTTGCACAATACCCGCAATAAAGGGGCATTTCAGGTCCAAGCCCCCGAAGATGGTCATTGATGAGGCAGCCGAGCTGGTCTCTGCAGGCGTTGTTGAGCTGAACATAATAGCACAAGACACGACTAACTATGGCCGCGACCTGAAAATTAAAAATGGACTTGTTACTCTTATCGCCGAGCTGCAGAAGATTCCTGACCTTGCATGGATTCGGCTCTTGTATCTGTATCCATCAGAAATATCCCCTGAATTGATAAAAGCTGTTGTAGACAGTGTTAAAGTAGTTCATTATTTGGATATTCCCGTCCAGCACGCATCCAACAGAATATTAAAAGCTATGCACCGCCCTGACACGAAGGAAAAACTTTACCGTCTTATCGGAGACCTGCGTTCGACCATACCCGATATTATCTTGAGAACAACATTGATAGCTGGCTTTCCTGGTGAAACCGACAGTGAATTTGCCGAACTATTGGACTTCATTAAGTGGGCTCGCTTTGATGCGCTGGGCTGTTTCAAATTCTATCCCGAATCCGGGACAATCGCAGCTCAGCTATCTGACCAGGTTCCAGACAGATTAAAGAGCCGGCGATTGGATCAATTGATGCGTGCCCAGCAGGATATAGCGTTTGCCAAGAACGAGGACAGAATCGGCACCGAGCTTACGTGCCTTGTTGACTCCGTTGACAAAAATGGTATCACCCAGGCTCGCTTTTACGGCCAGGCACCTGAGGTCGACAGCGTCACAATAATAGAAAATTGCTCGGCACGACCTGGCCGTTTCGTAAAGGTTAGAGTCATCGGTATGAAAGATTATGACCTGCTCGCCGAACAAGTTTAGTATTGAATCAAAGCCAAGCTATAAGTAAACTCTCAATTATGCTAAAATTCATACCGAACATTTTGACTTTCAGCAGGCTCCTTCTGACCGTTATTTTTCTTATCATGGTCCTATACTCGCCCAAAGTAGCCAACCAGGCCCTATTTCTTGATGTTGCCTTTGTTCTTTTTGTCGTTGCAGGTTTAACCGACATCGTTGATGGTGTCGTGGCTCGAAAATTAAATGTAGCAAGTAAATTTGGCCGAATGGTTGATCCCCTTGTCGACAAAGTACTAGTTTGTGGCTCGTTTATTTGCTTTGCCCTAATCCAGGAGCCAAAACTTTTCAATTTCTCCCCCGCGACGCTCACGGCCATTCATTGGTCCGTAGCTGCTATTCTGATCGCAAGGGAAGCTTATGTTACAGTCTTGCGCCACATTGCCGAGGCTCGCGGCATAAATTTCGCCGCCACTATCTCTGGAAAATTCAAAATGTTCACGCAGTCTTTTGCCATTGGAACCGTATTAATAAAAATGGCTCACGTCCAGGCCGCTACCTGGGGCTACTACTTCACTACGGTGACATTCCTCATTATGCTAACGGTTACCATCGTCTCCGGCTTAATGGCAACTAAACGCAGTCCCAGATCTTAATCGTCAATTCGAGTTTCTTGTCAACGAATCCTGAAATGTTTGTATATATAACAATCTTCTTTATTTGTCACTCGAAAATGAATCAATGTATTTACGGGTGACTTGATCAGCTCTCAAGCCGATCTTATCGAAAATTTCTTCTTCTAACTTGAAAATTTGGGCATCAGCTTTTGCAGTCGTAAATTTGCGTTGAGTTGAGGTGCTGTGTTGCCGTGCATGTCTTTTGTGTGCCTCGTCTAACCTTTTTCTAAGAGAGACAATCTCATCGTGCATAACTCTCTTATCGGCATAATAAACAAGTTTTTCTTCCCATGTCATTGGCTTATCTTTTTCATCCAGTATAGCCAGATATTTATGCTTGCGGATCGTTATAGCAAGCTCAGGATATTCATCTCTCAAAAGTTCGTATGCAATATCTTCATGACGGAGTCCCTCGTAGTCCGTTCTTAGCTGTTGCCAAATTGCTTTACTTTCTTGCTCTACTGATTCTGCTAAGCCGCCGCAATCCAGTTTTTTAAAATCGCACATCCTAACGATGTCATGCAGCAGACATGCTCTTTCCACTAAATCCACATCAACTGCAATTCCCTTTTCCTTGAGCCTTTCTGCAAGAAACACCGCCAGTTTAGCAGTTGCCACGCTATGTTTTACAATATGTTCTGGCACCGCGTATTGTCTTATTAGCTCAAAGCACTCTTCGCGTGTTGGTAGTCTGCATTTTTTCATATATCTGCTCAGCAACCTTCTTGCCGGATTTTAACATTCCCCCAAAGATTGGCCCCATCCTTGGCAGATTATACACATCGCACACAGCCATGCCTGTCACATAAAGCCCCGGAAAAACCTCGCCTGTCTTTTCAACAACACCCGCCTCAGATACCTCTACGTTCATAAAATATTCTTGTAGCTCTTTTGGAAATTGTTTCGGCTTTCTTTCCTTGAGCATGCTAACCAGCTCAGCCGGATGTCCGGTTGCATCTATTATATATTTAGCGCAGATGCAGAATGGATCAACATGCAAACCAATTGCCAATGCGCTTGCGCTATTGATCACGATTCCCTTTACCGTTTCATCTATGAGAACAATATCTTCCGCTTCTAAGCCGTTGAATATCTCTGCGCCCGCTTTTTTAGCCTGGTACGCCAGACCTGTCGCAAACTCAATCGCATCTGCTATGTATAGATTCCCTTGTTTCTTCGTTGTGATGTCTATTTCATCCAGAATATCTTTATCTTCGAAGGTCACGACATTATAACAGGCAGCCCCACCCCAGATTCCGCCACCTATCGAGAGTTTCTTTTCGATTACGGTGACTTTAATTTTTGCCTTTGCCAGATAGTAACTCGCCGCCAATCCTGCTGGCCCTGCTCCAACGATAACAACGTCGCTTTCGATGTGCTCCGACAGGCGCTTCGTGTACTGTTCAATAATCACCCGTGATATTTCAATTTCCTTCATTTCATTTCCTTTCTATACTTGTCTTTTATTTTGATTCCATTTAGTAATTGTTGCTCTGTAGAAAAGGCCTCAATTGTCATTTCGAGCGAACCGATAGGCGAGTCGAGAAATCTGCATACATTGGCGCTGCGAACCCAGATTTCTCCACTCCGTTCGCTTTGCTCACTACGGTCGAAATGACATCTTTTCTACAAAGTACTAATTGTCATTTGCCTAAGTCTATCATTCCTGCGAAGCTTGTGCCTGCGAAAGCAGGTAGCAGGAATCCATGCTTTTATTGTATATGGTAAATTATTTTTATACTTTAGCTATGATTGATGTTGGCCTTATTTACCAAAAAAAAGCACTTCCACAAAGGAAGTGCTTTATAAACTCAGAACTAAAAGCGTAAAGCTTAAAACTTTTGATTTTTGCACTTTAAGTTTTACACTCTTTTTGCCTTCCTTCGCGGGCATTATCCCGATCAGGTTCAAAGGGTCGGTTCTCAGCATC
>CAYNTC010000246.1:0-3794 GCA_964399795.1 uncultured Pirellulales bacterium
TTCTTCTTCAAAGTTTGCGCGTAACGACCGAGACCACATCAGTTTCAAAGTATCTTTGTTGGTTGGCGTGTAAACAACAGCCGCGCGGGGAGAGAACATCCAATCGGTATATGTATGGTCGTCCACCCGGGCGCCAATAAAGGTCGTCCAGCGATCGTTGATGTTCCACTGGTACTCGCCAAGCAGCGAGTAAAGATTGGTGGACCATCTTGGCATGACCGTGTACCCCGCGTTGGAGAATCGATACGTATACGCATCGATGTCCAGGTAGCCCAGGCCATCCAGGCCTAGCTCCTGGTGCGAGACCTCTGCGCCAAAGGCAAGCTTGTGTCTCTCGGCGGGCTGCCAGCGGAACAAGGCCTTGCCGTGGTATTTATCTTCCCTGTAGGCCTCGCGGTTGTGGTTGTCAGCGAATATGTCAAAGTCGATCATGTCATAGCTCAGCGTCCCATCGAAGCTGAGCTTCTCCGTCAGGTCCCGTTGATAGCCGATGAAGCCATGCCGTCATCCGTTCGACTCCGTAGAACTGCGTACGAGTGTATTGCCCATCCAGCAAACGCATCACTGCAAGATCCTCTGAACTCGGGCCACGGGGCGCGTAATACATCCCGCTGCGGCTGATCCCCAGAAGACGGCACTGGTCCCGAACGCTCAATCCAAGCATCTCTGGTTCGATCATACTTCGTCAGTCTCTATATGGCAGAGTCCCAGCTTTTTTTTCAGAAACTCTACCTCAATGGTCAACTACCCGATCTGTTGCAGCATCCTCGCCTCCCGACGTTCCTAGCTGACATGATTGGGCCTTTGTGAATCCAATAGGATCTTGGACAGACGCTCCAAGTCTTGGGTCTTCCATCGCGTGACAAGAGTGGGACGAATCTTGTGTTCGCTGTCAATCTGATTGACCGTTTTTAAAATTGGTACGTTAGGGTAAAGGATGCCGAAGGAGGTACGGTCATGGTCGATGAGCGTTGGATACCGGAAAATGCGTAATCTCTGTGATTGTAGGATTTGTCTAACAACCCCAACACGTGATAGGCATGGGCTGCGATTTTTAAATGTTTGTTGAATGTGTATCCCAGTCCCAGATTCAGGAAATAAGCTGGATCGCCTATCTTTAGGTTAGAAACGCCCTCGGTATAGTCCCAACTTTGACCACCATTTTTTGTCCACTCCAGATAATCTTTGCGTCCCTGGCAGCCCCAGTAAATAACAACCGAACCGTTGATATTGAGTTGTTCCGTGACGTTATGACTGGCGTTGAATTTGGTAATATGGTCGTGCCAGGCCGTCAGATCGTTTCCATATCCATAGGGTTCTGTAGTGAAGAATTGGTCGGTGGCAGGATTGTCCAGCTTGAAATTACACAATTGGCTGTAGCCATGCGACAGCCCTATCGACGTTCTGTCTGTTTTATAGAGGGCTTCCACTTCAGCGCCGTAAATGCTCATCTTCCCCAAGGGGGCGACAAGCGAGTTGCCCTGGTCCCAGGCGACGACGTCGCGTTCGTTATAAAAGGCGGAAACACCGAACCATAGATTGCTGGTCTGCTGCCTTTGCCATTGCAGCTCGTAATTCAGCATGTCTTCGTACTTGCTCTTATTGCCCTCATCATAGGCCTTTTTCATATCCTCGGCTGTACTGGCACGCACCGCGTTAGAGACGATGGCCTTTAGAGTATCCTTCTCCGTCAGCTCATGGATCAGTGCGATTCTTGGTGAGAACATCTCTCTCTCAACGAAGGGGTGCCAATCGATTCTGCCTCCCAGAAACGCCGACCACTTGTCGGCGAACCGCCACTGGACTTCACCGAGAATCGAGGAGGTGCCAGTAGACCACACAGGCATCGAGTTCGGCTCGGCCCCCCAAGGGGCGGCCAAAGGAGTCACGTCGTCTCGATAAATGCTCTTTTTACCAAATCGTTCATAGGAGTATTCCCCGCCAAAGGCCACGCTCAAAGTCTCCTGGGGACGCAAGTTGAAGATGCCTTTGAGGTTGAGTCCGTCCTGTCGACTTGCGTAGAGGCTATCTCCGTTTTGTCTCTCGTAATCCATGATGCCATAACTCACCGTACCGTCAAAGTCGAATTGTTCGGAGAACCGGACCTTCTTGTTCAATAGGAAGGTGAGCTGTTGATACCCGCTTCCCTGGGTCGGATCGACACCGTCCCCATCATCGCTTATGCAGGCAACAAATGGGTAATAGTTCGAGCCGCCGCGCGTGTAGCGCGTCCAGAACGTCCAATCATCCTTCTGGTATTCACCGTGAATCTTCAATCGGTCTAAACCGAGATACGCGCTGTTGTGATTGGGAAGTAGTGGGTGATAGAACGGATCGATTCCTGATATCTCAACACCATCAACGGTCCATGCTCGTCCAGGGTAGAATTTCGCATCATGCGGACTGGCGCCCGGCTGGTCGGCGATACCGGCATACAGGAATAGCCCTGATCCGTCATCAAACTTCTTGCCGTACTTGGTTTCGACACTCGAAAACTTGTCGACGGCACCAGCTCGACCGGTGACTTCACACCCCTGGAATGTGTCTGCATTGTCGGTGATTATGTTAATCACCATAAACAATGCGCCGGCGCCGTATAGGACACTGCCTGGACCGCGAATTACCTCGATATGGTGGATGTCCTGCAATAATGGAAGGTCACGTTCACTGAGGGCTCCGTAGTGCAGGCGTTCATTCATCACGCGACCGTTGACCAAGAGCAGGTACTTGTCATCGCGGTCGGAAATCGACCCTCTCAATCCGAGGTGTTGAGGTTCCCAAAGGTGTAGTATGATCTGGAGATTCGGTACGTAGATTTCCAGCAGTTCATCAAGGCTGCGAGCGCCGGAGGCTTGAATCTGCTCATTGGTAATTGTTGTAACAGCAGCGGGGACGAGGCGTGGGTCGGTCTTCGTCAGCGTGGCTGATGACTCGAACTCCAAAAAGAGCAACTGTTCCGGAGCTACTTCCGGCAACGGGACTTGCGATTCTTGGTTACCTGCGAGCAGGTAGGTACTGCTGATAAACAAAGCCGAGAACGCGAGGATAAAAGAGCTTTTTGTTGTTAGAGTGTCTCTTTGCATAATGAATATACCTCCAATTGGTCAGGATATCGGATTATCCATAACGTTTTGACTATTGCGGAATACATTAAGCTTCTATAATTTTTTGCATATAGCTAAAGACGTATCCGGTTGGATTCCGGACTGACTTTATTATCGGCATAGAACAGGAGATGATTTCAAAATAAATCGGTTTTTAGGTGGGAAGTATCGTAAATATTTAGTATCGGAGCGTATTTTGGTCTTTAGAGGATATAATTTAGGATATACTTTTTGTCCTTCAGTCCTATAAGAACCTTTCAATCTCGAATTTGTGGCGTTTACAAGTTTTATGGAAGGTTTAATGTAAAGGCTTGAAATTGGCCCGCTTATTATGCTGGCTAATCATATTAGGAAAGATAGCAGAATCCATATAATTGTTTTTATAGGACTTTCAAAATTTTTATGCATTAGATGAATTGAGTACCAAACAATTTAAATTGTTAGCCTGAGCTTTGACACGGGCATAACGATAAATGATCCATCGTGCAAGTTACTATCTTATTTGCTGATTGGATATCGCATGCGGAGTAGAGTAACTCGGCTTCAGGTGTGATTTTCTGATTCCAGCCGTGAGCTCTTGACTATGTTCATTGCGTCACCTAAGTGTTTGAGCAGATATTTCTTTTCTGGGCCGCCAAGATGCTCCCAGGACAGGATTTCATGGGTGTCGAAACTTCTTTGTGCAGCGGC
>CAYNTC010000247.1:0-3791 GCA_964399795.1 uncultured Pirellulales bacterium
GGATTCACAATAACTTTTGCCATCGGACAGTTTTTGGCCAGAATAGCTGGCTCATCAATTTGCGTATTGCGTATCGCGTATTGCGTATTGCGTTCGTTTTCCGCACGACGCATTCCGCACGACGCATGACGAGTTTTGTAGCCGCGTGTTAGTATCGCACATTTGTAGTTTTGAGTTTTAAGTTTTGAGTTATGAGTTATTTGTTTGTATAGCCAAATAACGAAAGGTGTTTTTCCTGTACCGCCGGTCGTTATGTTACCGACACTGATAACTCGGGCACCAACCTGATATGTCTTCAGAAGTTGCTTGGAATAGAGGTAATTACGCAGCTTAATTGCCCCTGAGTATATTATCTCAGGAATCGTCAACAGCGAGCGCAATACTGCTGCGCCAACATTGGTTTCCGAAGACGAAATCAATTTAGTGTAAGTTTGGCTATTCATCTTCACATCGTTACAACGCGTTGATATGCCGTAAGATTACATCGTTTCGTGACAATAATCAATAGTTGCTCCCATTAGCGTTTTCTGAGGCAACTCGGCTAACTACGTCATTTGCCCAACACTATATGTATAACTTGGAGCTTACTATTAATAAACTTGCAGGTTATAATGTCCGTGCTATGCGAGTTTTAATATATGGTGGTGGTTCGGTTGGACTTGGTATTGCCAGTTGTCTGCTCAAATGCGGAGTCGATGTTGACATTATAGCCAGAGACTATACTGTCCGTTGCTTAAGATCTGAGGGACTTAGCAGGATAGGTATCTTCGGTGACTATTACGCTGGTCCCGAGAGCTTCGGCAGTTATTGCTTGCTCAGTGAAATCGAAGGTAGAAAGTACGACTATATACTTGTATGTACCAAGTCGTTCGATTCTCAGGCAGCAGCACAGGAGCTTTCGCAGAGAAAACTCTTGTTTCATAGAAACACAAAGATTGTGCTGTTTCAAAATGGCTGGGGCAACGCAGAAATTTTTGCCTCTTTTTTTGACACCGTCCGGATTTACAATGCACGTGTTATTACAGGATTCCATAGACCTAAGCCCAACGAGGTCACAATAACTGTACATGCAGATTCCATTCACATCGGTTCTCTCTTCGGCAACGAACTATCATCCGTTGAGAGTTTATGTGACTCCATAGCAAATGGAGACATACCTTGCGAAATAACCGCGGATATCGAAAAAGACCTATGGGCTAAAATGCTTTATAATTGTGCTCTAAATCCATTAGGAGCGATTGTCGATGTTCCTTACGGGGCTTTAGCAGAGAACGAATTTACACGCTCACTAATGAACGCCGTTGTCCGGGAGGCATTTTCAGTTATGACAGAGGCGGGCTATAGCACACACTGGCAGTCGGCAGCCGATTTTCTAAAGGCTTTCTATGATAAGCTCGTGCCGGATACCGCTGAGCATAAGTCATCAACGCTTCAGGACATACTTGCAGGCAAGAGAACCGAAATCGATGCCCTTAACGGAGCTGTTATCAAGCTGGCGGGAAAGTATCAAATGGCCGTTCCATACAACAACGCCATTTACAGTATCATCAAGTTTCTTGAAATCAAACAAAGTGCCTAACCCGAATTTCTCATAGTATTTTACTCTGATGCTCAGTTTGTGGTCGTGAGAAATGCGGGTCACTATCGGATACTCTCTAATCAGCAATGGTACAGTTTTCGGGGGTCACGCCACCGATATATTAGTTGATATTATTGATTTTAAAATTTTTCAGATGAGCTGCGCGATTGTACTACCAACCACAATTCCGACATAGGCTTTTAAAAAACAGGCATAATTTTCCCGGAGAAGGCGATAAACGGCGTTTTTTGTTTTAAAAAAACCTTTAGATTTGTCGAGCATAAAATGTTATATTAATTAGTAAGGAGAAGTTTTCGTTTTTAGTATTTGCTGAAAGTAATATTTTATGCAAATAGTGAATTTTTCCTATGCGTTTTTGCCTGTATTTTCTTGCTCATTTACAAAGTACAACCTGACCTCGGCTTTGGTACCATTGCCTTTCAGTCCAATCAAGCTCATCTTCCTAATACTCTGGGTGTATCTGTGCCTTTATTTCATTCAGGTCGTTCAGTTTAGTCCTTTGGTGCCTAAAAAATACAGGTCGGTTGCGTATGTTCTGACCCTCTTTACCGGACCTATACTCTTGCTGTTGCTACTGGTAGTACATGTGGCAAAAAAATCCTACGATAGTGACGAAGATATCCTTGAGTTAATCAGAGACCAACTGAGGGGCATAATAAGCCGCGTCCGATCCATTAGTTCAAGACATGATGAAGATGAGACGAAGGTAACGTTGCTTGATTCTTCGGGCAGATGTATTGATGAGATATATGGCCACGGCGATGTTGAACACCAGGAAAAGCACATTTTGGACTTAACCGAGCAGATTGTCGCCAATGCTCTTGATCGACGTTCCAGCGATATACTCATTGACCCAACAGACAAATCAACCTACACGATCAGACTCCGAATAGACGGTGTCCTAAGAGCTGTAAAGGAACTTGAGGCAGATACCTGCAAGGCGGTTATAAACAGTATAAAAGCCATCTCAAGTATGGATATCTCCGAAAGGAGACGACCTCAAGACGGCGCCTTCGCAGCAAAGAAAGCTAATACGAACGTTGCTTTTAGGGTGGCAAGCGCCGGTGTTCTCGGTGGGGAAAAGCTATCCATAAGGATACTCAACGCAGAAGCAGGCGGCTTTGCACTGGCCGATGTCGGTTTTACCAAAAAGCAGTGCTCAATTATCGGTAATGCCATCAGGAAACCATCCGGCATGCTGTTGATTTGTGGCCCCACAGGCAGCGGCAAGACAACAACACTGTATGCAATGCTTAATCAGATTGATCGGTTCACGCGCAACGTCATTACCGTCGAAGACCCAATCGAATCCGTTCTACCGGAGGCAAGTCAGATTGAGATCAATCCGAAGGCTGATATTACCTTCGCTAAAGCGTTGCGCAGCATTCTAAGGCAGGACCCTGATGTGATTTGTGTCGGAGAAATACGAGATGAGGAGACAGCAGAAATTGCGCTTCGGTCATCACAGACAGGCCACTTAGTCTTAGCAACAATCCACTGCGACAGTAACGCTACAGCGCTGGTTAGGCTGCTGGACCTGGGCATTTCACCTCTACTGTTGTCATCGGGATTAAGCCTTCTAATATCACAAAGGCTGATACGAAGGCTCTGCGAACATTGTAAACAGCCCATTCAGCTTAGTCCAAGCCTTAGCGACGAACTACAGCGCAAAAGTATAGATACCACTGGGATATTTGAAGCTGTAGGTTGCAGGAAATGTGATGGAACCGGATATTTCAGAAGAACAGCAATATGCGACATTCTTGTTGTCGATGAAGAGTTAAAAGTCAATATCGCAAATAACAAGGCTCTGATAACCGAACTGAAAAGCAAAGGAACAAAAGTAAATATAAACCGCCTCAGAAAAGAAGGACTTAAAAAGGTAAAATCCGGAGTAACGAGTTTAGCAGAATTAAAGCGAGTATTAGGATAGTCTTATGATATTCTGGCTGAGTGTGTTAGCTGGTGGATTTTGTGCCTGGTATGCTATTAAGATGGGATTCTATGAGACCTGGACTATGTTATTTAACATTGTTATCTCGATCTATGTAGCTATTTTTTTAACACCTTTTGTAGCAGAGATAATCCCGGGGGCTAGTGACACACCATACGGTTTGGCCCTTACCATTGTAGCCGTAGCAGTAGGATGCTTTTTAATTCTGCACGGCATATCGTATATATTTCTCACAAG
>CAYNTC010000248.1:0-694 GCA_964399795.1 uncultured Pirellulales bacterium
CTTTACAATCTGTTCCGGCGTGTTAAACTTACGTCTCATCTGGGTATCCTTTCATCGAAAAATTTCTAATTTTATCGGATACCCTCTAATCCACAATGGTACAGTTTTTAGGGTCACGCCTCGAGTCTGGCAATAGCATTAGGCAAACTCTTTGCCCTCCAGCCCGCCCGGCGCGCAGTTTCAATATAAAAAGCTTGCATCCTGACTTATATTGGGATAAAATACTGTTTTAAGATATTGTATTAGTGGCATATTAGAAAAATATGGTAAGCCATACCGTGCAACTGTCTCATAGGCTGTGAGGGCATATTTCGGCTAAAATGCTCGTAAGCTCAGCGCTCACGCGAGCGAAGGAGTTCTAATGTCGGATATAGTTCCTTCCTCCGTCGGAGAGGTGCAGTTCATTGGCACTTTGGAGATAACCAATTATGGCTGGTATGTTTTATTCGTTGCAGGAAACTGCCGCGAAGCTCAACAAGACCGAAGAGGATGTCAAACAGTTAGCTAAGGATGGTAAACTGCGTGAGTTTCGAGATGGGCCAAATTTGCTGTTTAAAATCGACGAAGTAGAAGCGCTCATGACCGAAACAAGTGTTACGGAAGCGATCTCAGCCACACCTGAACAGCCAACGGAACCAATCGAGGCTGTCGACCAAGAACAAGCAGATGAGCTGGAACTGCCAACAGAGCCGAT
>CAYNTC010000248.1:794-3782 GCA_964399795.1 uncultured Pirellulales bacterium
GTCGAAAAAGAACAACTGTCGGAGCCTGAGCAGCTAAAGGAATCGGTCGAGGCTGTCGACCAAGAACAAGCAGATGAGCTGGAACTGCCAACAGAGCCGATCGAAGCTGTCGAAAAAGAACAACTGTCGGAGCCTGAGCAGCTAAAGGAATCGGTCGAGGCTGCCGAACAGGAGCAAGCATGGGATCTGGAACTGCCAACAGAGCCGATCGAGGCTGTCGAACAGGAACAAGCACCGGAGCCTGAGCAGATAAAAGAACCGATCGAGGCTGCCGAACAAGAACAACCATCGGAACCTGAACTACAAACATCAGAACCGGAAGAGCCAGAAGAATCCCAATTAGAGCCAGCAACAAAAGAGCCTGAGGAAGAAGAGATTTCATTGGCTCCGGAAACGGGGGCCCATGCTTTTGAAACCGACCTTACCGACGTTGACACAGCTTTAACTGGCGAAGGAATTAGTGTACTTGGCGAAACCGACCGTGATTATAAGCTGACGGATGATACTATGGCGGAAACCATAGGGCCATCTGGCACAAAAGACAAAGACGAAGCATCACTTGAGGAGATCGAAGAGGACGTAAACCTGGACAGTTTCGGCAGTGGTTCCGGTCTACTGGACCTTTCCTTGCAGGCGGATGACACCTCGCTGGGTGGTATTCTTGATGAGATTTACACAACTGAAGGTGCCGAAGAAGAACAAGAGCAAGTAGAACCCGGCGCCCAGTTAGAACCTGCTGCTGAAGCGGAGCCGATGCTTGTGGAGGAGGAGTTGGCTGCTCCGGAACCAGCCCCGCAGGTTTCACCAGTGGCAACAGCGTATGTCGAGGCAGCGCCGGACGTGCAGAGTAACACCTTCGGAATGTTATTGTTTTTGCCTTTATTGGTTCTTCTTTACACAGCTATCGTGACCGTAGCGGCCCAGAGAGGAATAATACCGTCTATTCTACAAGTGGTTCAGGGCTTGATTTGGCCCATTATGATTGGGGCAGTCGTGGCAACCGGTCTTGTAGTAGGCGCTGCCTTTGTACTCGGCGGTACCAAAGCCAAAGGCCCAAAAAAAGCTAAAAAACCCAAAAAACCAAAGAAGTCCAAGAAAGCAAAGAAAGCTGAATCTTCCGCGCCAGAAAACGAAACTGCCTAACGTCCTGACATGTGACTATATCAGCCTGCTTTAAACAGCAGATGAGTTACTCATTACCTCCTGGAGCCATCATTGAGCGTCCAATCATATTTGATGTACTTGATCGTGTAGTTCTCCACCTCAAGGAAAGAAACGTCCTGCTCCGAAATGTAACGCGTAACGAAATTCAGAACAGCACGTGTCTGCGGCACCTGATTCTTGAACTTTCTGTCGATCCCAAACTTCTTGACGAACTCATCCCCGTGCCAGGTCGGCTCAAATATAGCTGATATGTATACTGTTTGCTCATCTCTATCTATTCTGAATCCATTGGCGCTCGACAAAAATTGGCTTACCTGGTCGTTTAATTGCTCTTCGAGCTTATAGCCATAGTACGGTTCATTTTGTAAACGCGGACCTGACATGCTGGCGTACGTTATCGCAAGGAAAGCTCGCGGCTCATTAAACTCTTTTTGGAAAAACCGCCGTTCAATTTCTTGTAGAATAAATTCCTCATCCATAACCATCACCTTATAATCCGTCCACATCCCCTTTATATGCCTGATACTATATGGACCCCAAATAAGGGTTAGGATACGTGATGCATCAATTGGGTAATTATCCACGATTATGTTTAGCATCTGTATATTGTATACATTGATCCAGAAGGCGATTTTGTCTTCTCTGGGCCAGGCCTTGTATTCGCTTGGCTCAAGTTCATCAAAATCTTGTAGAAGTCGCTTCAACTCCAACCTCTTTCGTCGAAGTTCGCTGTAGTCAACCATACCATCGTCATCAACGAACTCCTTTAAGATAGCAGCGCATTTATCGTGACATGAAACGCTCTGCTGTGGTTTGGGCTTTTCAGATTTTGCCTTAACAGGCTCTATGGCTTCAACCGGAATAGCAGCCTCTTGCGATTCTGGTGGTAAATGTTCAGCTTGTTCTGTCTGCTCAGGTGTTGTTTCATTTGGTTCTGGCGTCACGACCTCAGTTTGTAGGATTTTAAACTCTCTGGTTTCAGCGATCTCGGATTTCGTTTGAGAACAACCAGCTACAGTAAATGCCACAGCTATTGAAAACAAAGCAACGAAACACTCTTTACTCACTCTATGACCCCGCTAAACAATGGAAAATCTCTAATTTGCGAAGATTATTCAGCCTCATCTTAAAATATAGACTCGCAATTGCAATGATTTGTCGTAAGTTTTGTGTACAAGTAGAATGACCCCTTAGCAGTCTACGCACATAGAGACAAGCAAGCATTATGCATGAATTAGAGACAGACATTGTCAAGAGGGGATAGTGATAAATACAATAAAAAGATAAGATGCGATGAATGGATAAATTATAAATATATAAATATGACCAAATGCTAAGAAGGGCAATTTTAAAAAAATCAAGACCTTTTTAGGATTTGTTGATATATCATTAGCACATAAATGAGGCTCGATAGAATTGATAAAAATTTATGGAAAATTCTCAAAGAAATCTTGCAAGAAATATTCTTCTATTGTAAATTTTCTTGATTCTTTCGAATTATTGTCAGAAGATTTGACTCGATTGCCGATAATAACTTTACAAGTTATACTACTAAAAGTTGCAGGAACTCTTTGTCGAGGGATTCTTCTGTACAAACTAAAATATCCTCATACTTAATTTAGTAAATTTCTTGCGGTGTAATCTATCATTATGAACGTTAACCTAAAGGGGAGACAACAATGTCTAAATATAACAAAGGTAAAGGAGAGATGACAATGTTTAAGTATAAAAATGAGAAGGCAATGGCTAAGTCTAAAGGAGAGACAACGATGTCTAATTATAAAGGAGAGACAACAATGTATCGAACGATCAGAAGCTGCTGGA
>CAYNTC010000249.1:0-3060 GCA_964399795.1 uncultured Pirellulales bacterium
GTCGCACACAATATGTCCCTTTTTTCGAATAAAGCCGTTCGGGACTGTGTTTGAACATAATTCCAAGAGGAGAAATCATGGACAAAATTAAAACCGAAAAACTGATCGACCTCGATGAATGCGTATTGAACGCCTTGAAGCTCCTTGCTGACCCAAAGACAGACCTGCCGGAGGTGGATTTTGACAGCTTTGAAAAACCCTTAGTTGTCGGCAGTGGAAATGCAGCAGCAACGGGCAGAATCGTTTTCGCAGATAAAGATGCTGTCTTTGCCGACGAGAGTACATACGAAACAAAACTCGACAATATTCCAGCTATCGACCCTGTTGTGCTGTTCTCAGCTTCCGCGAGTAAACATGCTCCTATAATTGCAAGAACCGCAAAAGAGAAAGGTAAAAAAGTCATTCTGCTGACATGTCATCCCGCTGCAAAAGATATGACCAACATCGACGAGGTATACGTTTTTCCATACGCACCCGAACCTTATACGTATAACACATCGACCTATATGGGTATGATCCTGGCAAAGACAAAAGAAAGTGCTCAGCAAATCCTCGACTACATCAGAAAAGATGTCGATCAGGCGCTGAATGAATTTTCAACCGGCTTTGACAAGTTTGACGCTTTTTTTCTTCTCGTCCCAAAGGAATTTGACCTAATTAGAATAATGCTCCAGACAAAATTTGTGGAACTCTTTGGAAGGCGGATCGCAAGCGATGTCTTCACCTGGGAACAGGCAAAACATGCTACGACGGTTATACCTTGTGACAGTGAACTATTTATTTCGTTCGGCTATGAAAACAAATGGTGGGGAAAACACAAACTTCACATCCCCCTGCCTGAAAATGCCGGATATGCCGCGATGATGGCCATAGGCTATTATGTAATCGGTAAAATCCAGACCCAGAAACCGCCCTGGTTCAAGGAAAACATCGCTCACTACTGCAAAGAGGCAAAGAAGTGGTTCGGCAAAGAAATGCCGGTGATAGTCAAATATGTCTAAAGAAGGTATTAGCCTATGACAACTCGTGTAAAACTGGATGATATAATCGAGGCATTGGAGGTTCAAACGGACGAAAGCAATACATATCTGGATAAGAGAACCGGCGAGGTGGTTCTTATTAACGACTATGAGATGCGTGCCGCTGAGGATGATAAACCAATTGAAGACTTCCCAGATTGGGAACAGGAGCTAATTATAATCGCCAAGGAAATTATAGCTGAAACCGGCGATTTCATTCATCTGCCTTCAAAGTTTGACGTCAATGAATATAGAATTATGGATGATTTTTGCTGGTCTATTGAAGATGAGAAAACACGCGAGATTCTTTGTAGTTCAATAAAGGGCAGCGGTGCTTTCCACCGTTTCAAAGATGCTATACACATCTATGGAATAGAAAATGACTGGTACAAATACCGTATCGACGCTTTCAAGCAGATCGCCATCGAATGGTGTGAAGAAAATGGCATCGAGTTCGATTAACAGGAGTAATAAATATTGAAAATATTTTGAATCGGGCTTACATTGACCCACAGGAAAGAATTGGAAAGGCTGTGGAAATGATAACGGAAGACGAAAAGCAGATAATAACGAAATGTGCTAAAAGATATAATGTGTCATATATCATTTTATTTGGCTCTTCCTTAAGCAAAGACAAAGAGACAAACGATATAGACCTTGCAGTAAAAGGAATCAAGCCGAGCCTATTTTTCAAGTTTTACGCAGAGCTATTCAAAAACCTATCGAAACCGGTTGACCTAATAGACCTCTCCGTTAAATCTACCTTCTGTGAATTTGTTGAAGAAACAGGAGTAAAAATCTATGGCCAAACTTCCTAAACAAATCCTTATCGAGAAAGACAACGTTGAAAAAATCTGTTCATAGTTCGTGGTTCGCTGTTCGTAGTCTATGAACAATGAACTGTCAACTATAAACTAACATGGGCACTTTTTCATTCATTCATACGGCTTTATGCTCGAGGAAAGTCATCTGAAAGTCTTGGCAACGGATATCCACGATATTTGGCCACAATTTATTTTGGAGATTTCGAATACGATAACCTGATAAAATAGATCGCCATCAAATGGTGTGAAGAAAATGGCATCGAATTTAACAAGAACTAATATTAAGATTGTTCGACTTAATTATTCGACAACGAAAAGCGGAGGTTTCTAAATGTCTTTCGAACAGGTCAAAGAATTCTTTAAGGAAACTGCTTTATGGCAGAAAGTCGCAGCTGGAATAATCGTGCTGATTATTGGCGCCATTATACGTTTTCTTTGGAGGATTTTGAAAAGAAAGCGGCAGGACGCAACTTCAACCGTTATTGGTCCTGTCAGTACCGAATCACACTCTCCAACTCAGGTTGGCGATGGAACAACTCAGAACATTGTAGTGGACAAGTCTATAGACCATGGCGTACATATCACGGTCGAGCCGGGAGCACACGCGGTTATTAACGTCATAGACTACCAGGATGGCATAGCCCAGAGCACAATCCCAAAAGTTAAAACTCTTTTTGAGGCTGCACGTGCAGATTACATCAAAAGGAAATTTTCCTATGCGATTGAGAAATTTAAGCGTTGCCTTGACCTTGAAACAGACGCCGAAAAACGAGGTGCTCTGAATCTACAGATTGGCAACTGCTATTATGACCTCCGCCGTTACCTAAAGGCAGCAGTATTCTACGAGGAAGGATCAAAAGAAGCACGAAAAGCAAATGACCGGCAAGGTCAGGCATCTAATCTTGTCGGCATCGCCAACACCTACATGTTAAGGCCAGCTTCGAGCAGCAATGTCAGAGCTGAGAACGTTCGAAAAGCCGTTGATTACTATAGTCAATCCCTTCAGACCTTCGTCAAGGACGAGTATCCGGTCGACTACGCCATGACCCAGAACAATCTGGGAACTGCCTATACAGACCTGCCTGCAGCTACACCTGAGCAGCGGGCGCAAAACGTCAGAAACGCAATAGATTGCTACAAGGCCGCGCTGGAAATATACAAGAAGGACGAGTATCCGGTCGACTACGCCATGACCCAGAACAATCTGGGAACTGCCT
>CAYNTC010000249.1:3160-3779 GCA_964399795.1 uncultured Pirellulales bacterium
ACCTGAGCAGCGGGCGCAAAACGTCAGAAACGCAATAGATTGCTACAAGGCCGCGTTGGAAATATACAAGAAGGACGAGTATCCACAGAGCTATTGTTTTACAGCAGCAAACATTGGGATGATACTCGTCGGGATCGACGATACAAAAGCATGCTATTGGCTGAAGGAAGCCTATGCACTAAGACAATTCCTTCCTGATCAAGGTAAAAGAATTGAAGATGTTATGAACAAGGTTTGTGACTAAGAATAACTCTTAAGTACCCTTAGTTATATAATACATCACAAGTATGCTTCTGCCAAAATCTTAATCGGATGCTGCACCACGCAATCGCTTATATGCTCGATTTGCATCTTGCAGGCGGCGCACTCGGTCAGGACGTTTTTCGTCGGCGATTTTTTCAAAGCCTCTTTAAGTCTCGCAGCCATCTGGGAGGAGAGTTCGTAGTTTTTCTTCTGCATTCCGAACGTGCCTGCTAAGCCGCAACAGCCGGCCCTTAGGTCGACAACTTCAATCCCGCAAAGCTCCCGCAGCAGCTTCACACTCGCCTGCGAGTCCCCCACTATTGCTAAATGGCACGGCAAATGGTAAACGTACTGCCATCGCCAAGCTGAGCTTGAC
>CAYNTC010000250.1:0-3773 GCA_964399795.1 uncultured Pirellulales bacterium
GCCATTGATGTTTATAAACGTAATAAAGCTTTACCAATATCATGAGGTAGTACCTTATAATGCAAGTATGATTTTTGAATTATACAATTTACGAACACTACCTCAACACCTTTCTTGAGCCTTTTTCGTTCGTAAAAAACATACATGAATCTTCATTTAATTTTCGACATCAACCATCCTTTATTCGCAATACTCAATACCCAATACGCGATACAAAATGCACCCCTAAAAGGGTGGCAAAAGGTGTTCATTTTTGTAAATTTTTGCACAAAATCTGCGCACTTCTGCTCATTTCTTGTCATTTTCTGCTCATTTTTTACCTAATTTTTCTTGCCTATTTTTCCCAAGTCCTACAATCTAACATCCAAAACCCCGTTTTTGAGCTTAAAACTGGCCTACCTGTTTCAAATTTCAACCTGACCTATCCCCTACAACTTTAGTATGAATTCAAAATGAAAAATTAGATTGGGGTAAGAATCCAGGAATCCAGCAGCAAATTGAGGATGAAGTAAGTGTTAAATAACTTCGGCGGAGTCGTCTGGTATCCAGCAGTCGCTATCGTCGAGCAGTTCTATGTGGAACCAGCTGGGTCGGCGTTCAAGCAGGTCGAATTCTGTACCTGCATGTAAAGGTTCTTTGAAGCTGGCCGGATAATTTTGCCCATCACCCTGACGAGCAACAACATGGTCAGCGGTTATTACGCCGCAGACTGCGCCCGCGAGATGTCTGGCTTCGGTAAAGACCGAGGCTGCCAGAGCAAGCCAGAGAATAGCAGCGATGAATGCTGTTACTGTCGCTGGTGTGTTTCGGCCTAACCATATTGTTACTGTCAATGCGACACAGATAACCGCAAAAAAAATACAGGCGAGCAAGAATTTTGTCTTGAGCGGAAAGTCGTAATGCCAGAAGAAAAGAGTTTGCAGGACGCGTTTTTCAGGCTTCTGTTTAAATTTATCGATTGTTTTGCTGCGTGCAAAGGCCAGATTTTTCTGGGTGTTGGCGTCAGAGCTATCGAGCATTTCTGCACGGCGATAATTCAAGATTGCATGGCCAATATCTTCTTTCAAAAAGTAAGCATTGGCAAGGTTGTAATATAATTTGGCATTTTCTGTTTGACCATCAGTTATAATCTTTTCGTAAAGCAGAATAGCCTTTTCATAGAGCTTTTTAGCCTGGTCGGGCTTGTTGGTGAGCGAGTTGGCCTGTCTGAATGCTTCGTTTGCCTGCTCGAAGAGCGAGGATATTTGTTCTCTGGGCAGACTGGCCTGTGCAGTGGCTAACAGGCCAGATATAAGAATATAAAAAAGCACAATCCTGGCTGCTTTAGAGATTTTCATTTAGACTTCTTCTCAATCAAACGAATAAGTTCGATTACTTCATTGATCGTCTCTGCGTTTACATTTGCAGCCATCGGCGCATAGCGAGCAGCCTCACAGTTAGCTATTATATCAGCGTATTTATTAGCTATTTGTGCATCGCCTGTAAAGGTGGCGATTATGTCACGACAGTCATCGGCTGTAAGTGCGCCGGCGCTCTTGCCGAAGCGCTCGCCGATGTACACTCTCATCGCAGAAGCGATCAGTTCATGCTGTCGGCCCTGCTCAGTTGATGCGATATTTTTGAGCTGTCGAACGGCATTTTTAGACGCCTGCCTTTTTCGCCTAACTGCCTGTCTCTCTGGGCTTGTGTGAGTTAAGAGTTTAATAATTACACTTAGAACAAATCCAGCTAAGGGTACGGACCAGACAACGGCGTAGCCTGGACTTGTTAGAGCAGCCAAAGGTGAGAAAGTCTGGTTCATCAAGACATCAGCGCCTTCGTAGTTGGCTGATAGCCCTTTTTTTATTGCTTCAACTTCTTTGTTAATTGGCACAGAGTCCATTCCTTGCATATCTGCGTTTGTCAGCACTTTCGTTGGCGCTACTTCGAGTTTAATTGGGTCGGTTTTAGCAACTAAATACTCGCCCTTATCGGGATCGAATAATGCCAGTGGGATGGGGGGTATCTCTGTAACGTTATCATTATTGGCACGTATTGTTTGTGTGAAGATTTTATAGCCATTTTCGATTGCTGGCGATGCTTTTTGAGAAGGGATTTTGAAATTGGTTGCCATTTCGGGAATTTCTTCGAGTTCGGGCCACCGCACAGGCTTTAAGAAATTACCGCCGATTTTTATGGTCAGTGTAATGGGGTCGCCGACGTTTACTTTTATTGGTGTAGCTGATGCTGAGATTGTATAGCGTCCAACAAGGCCATAATACTGAGAAGGTTTATCCTGCTCAGGCAGTGACAGTACCGTTAGCGTTGAAGACTCAGAGCTTACCATGAATCTTTTATACTGTTTTCGTGAACCGAAAAAGCCGAAGTCATCAAAGAACGAATCGCGTGAACGCGCCAAGCCGACAGCAACATCAGCAGAGACAGAAGCTGCTGCGATATCTATCTGTCCTGGATACTTGGGAATCAGGACTTTGCTGAAAGAAAGTAAGATAGCTTCCCTGCCTTTATGAACTATGCGATGTTGGCTAATGAAGGCGGTGACCCCTGAGTGGAGGCGATATTGTTTGGCCTGGGGTGGTCGGCTGTCGGGATCCTCGATGTAGAAGTCGTCACTGCTAAATACAGGGATTTTGAATTGGAAATCGCCGATGTCGGCAGAGATATAGAAGTTCACTGTCATTATTATTGGCTGACCAACATAGCATGTCTGCTCTGAAAGAGTGACTTCGAGGTCTAACTGGTCGGTGGTCCCAGGCCTGAGGACATTTACGGTTACAGGATTAGTAAGATATTCTTTGCCGTCAATCGTGACTGTTACAGGTGGCAATTGTATAGTGCCTGGCTTATCTGCGGTTAGCGAGTAGCTCATTACATATCGTTTAGTAACGTTTCTTGTTGTGCGGCCATTGATGATGCTAATAGAGGTTTGTGAGACATCTCTGTTGCCGACACTTTGTGGATGGTACTGCATGAGCGGGGCGAGGTCTACTTCACCAGGTTTATTTTCGCCATCGATGATAATCATGTAAGCGAAACTTTCGCCCACGTAAATATCCTGCGATGTGTCAACCTGAGCATACACCTGTACATCGGCGAAGGCGCTGGCTGAAAAGGCGCATGCGACAGTACAAATCAATAAAGCCCAAGTTACATATATCTTTGCTCTGTTGAAAAGAGTTTGGAATGTCACTTCGAGCGAGCCGAAGGCGAGTCGAGAAATCTCTCGGCTTGGCTCGGGACAGGTCTGTTTTTGAATAGATTTCTCCACTTCGTCCCGATGGTTATCGGGACTTCGGTCGAAATGACAGTGAGACTTCTCTACAAAGCAATATATCTTCATACTACCAATCCTTATCGACCTTTTGGTAACGGGCCCTGCGAAGAATTTGTCTTTGCTTTCTCTGTTGTTGTTCCTTGTCGAGTATTTCATCGGCAGTTGTGTCCGGCATGGCATATTTTTGTTCTTCCTGGTTCTGCTGCTCAGCGGACTGTTGCTTTTGCTGCTCAGATTCTGCCTGTTTTTGTTCCGGCTGATTTGGTTCATTTTGTTGCTCAGATTGTTGTGGCTGGTTTGGGTCCTGCCCAGGGCCTTGCTGAGGTTGCTGTTGTTGCGATTGTCCGGATTGCTGATCCTGCTGATTCTGTTGTTGCTGTTCTTTTTGCTTATTGAGCTGGTCTATAATGTCTTTGATGACAAGACGGGCGACTTCTATATTTCTTGCGGCTTTTTCATTCTCAGGATTCATATCCAGAACCTGCCGCCAATAGCTAAT
>CAYNTC010000251.1:0-3748 GCA_964399795.1 uncultured Pirellulales bacterium
GCAGACCTGTCCCGAGCCAAGCCGAGGGATTTCTCGACTCCGCTTCGCTGCGCTCTCCACAGGACACCTGACGGTGGAAATGACAAGAATAAGCGCATTGATTATTCACAATCGACATAAGACTGCTGCAGCATCTAAAATTGATTGCCAGGCGATATGCTTTCATAAAACTTACGCGGTTAGGTCTATTCATCACCCACTACCTTTCCCAATCAGGCCAGTGGTCTTTTTCCAAAATTGGCAGAATCACACTCAAGACATTTTCCCCTGCGTTAAGTGCTTGTTCTTTCTCAGGCATAGCTAATCCCCTGTTGAAAGCTAATTCCACCTTACAAAAATACGACTGTTTGCGAAAAAGGTTCTTATTCAAAATCATCCGGGCTTCATCTCTGCTGCCGGCATACTCTCCGTTTACCCTGAAGAAATACAGCACAGGAAATTTGCCACCACTTCGCCAGATTTCGCGTTTAGCACTACCGAAAACCAGATATTTTCCGGGGATACTTCTGTGGAAATTAGGCCCCTCTACCTCGAACGTCACGCTATCGGTTGCAAGCCTTTGATAACCACCGCCTGTGTAGCATTCCTCTGGAACATGGGGTACCCTATCAGGCTGCTCATAGTAAGTAATAAACAGTACGAATGTGCGGACCGGACTATCTAATGGCAGGCGAGGATCTTCAAGCACCCACATAATGTAGTCTTCGGTACCCAGTTCCTTAAGTACTTGCTCGTTTTCGATCTTCAGTTTGCTCTCTGGATCTACTAAGTAAGGTTTTAGACCATTTTTATCTAAAAGGTCCAGAGGATTCTTCAGCGGCAACGGCTCTTTTTTGAGATACATTCCAAAGCTGTTTATCGCAACCGACATACTGCCACCGGCCAGTGCAAAAACGGCCACGCATATTACAAAAGCCGGCTGTAAATAAATCTTTTTATAATATCTCACGTCCATAATGTAGCACTGTACCTAACTTACTACTCAGACTGACCTAATTTTAATTGAAGACCAACGTAATACTACAGCGCCATTTAATAGTGAAAAATCTGTTTTATTGTGTTAAAATACGAAGCACGAAATCCGAAATCCGAAGCAATATCAAATGTTCAAAATCCCAATTTTCAGAACAAAAAAAGCGAATACCTGTCGACTGTTGCACTTCTGTTGTTTTAGTCATTTGAATTTTGGTAATTCGATTTTGTTTCGTGCTTCGATATTCGGATTTCGAATCTAAAGTAATTAACATAAGGTTCTATAACAAAAGGTTATCAATGTCGAATAAATCTAAGTAGCGCTGTAGTAGTAAATAGCTATTTAAAACAACATATCTCACTTTGTCATTCCCGTGAAAACGGGAATCCAATTTGCTGAAAACTTGAATGGATTCCCGCCTGCGCGGGAATGACACAAAGAATCGGTCAGTTTGAGCTACTACCTCTCACGCTCGTGAGCCTTTTCGCACAATTACGTCCTCAACAATTTTACCAGTTTCCTCCACAAATAGACTCGTCATAAACCAAGCAAGAAAACCGTACAATCCAAAAGCCAGTGGCAGCATAGCCAATCCAAGCATATCATGGTAAATCCCCTGTGTGTACTTGGGATGTATGAGCACATAGATGAATCCAGTAACGGTAACGCGGATTATATTGCAGAACACTGCTATCGGTACTGTTGAAGCTAATAAAATGATTCGCTGCCAGACAGGCCTATAATGCAGATAAGCCATAGCAACGCCCAGAGCCAGAAAAGCCATCATCAGCCGCATACCACTGCAGGCCTCAGCTACGTTTAGAGCCGGCTCCAGATGCTGACCTTTGTACACAATGTCTATCACGACACCATTGACGGTGGCCTCGATCCCACCGAACAGGTTAAGCAGAGCAGTCGCAACCGCAGCGGAAAGATATCGCATCGGCATAGTCAGACCGACGTAATACCGCCTCGGTAGTGGTACAGCAAAAATCAGAAATGCAACGGGCAACCATGTATACTTAACCAATGACCATCCCCCCAGGAACAACACTATCGCACCAAGCGCAGCTATTATAGAAAGCGGACGAAGGTATGCATATCCTGATGGGCTGATTGCGTTGAAGAAATAGAAAAGAATAATACTAATCAAGAAGATCAAGCCAAGATAATTAGGCTTTGTTTGCAGATTGATGATTTTGCTCTTATGCTGGTTAATGAAGTACAAACTAAAAAGAGGTATGAGAAAACCGTGCGACCAACTTGCATCGGTTAGCCATCTGCGGACGATTATATCGATCTCATTGCGAAACAGAAAGCAGAATAAAATCCCTATTATGGTTATCTTTACGTAGTTGTGCAAGCCAAGCTCTCGCCACTGCTGCCTCTGCAGGGACGGCTTTGTTTCTTGCGTTTTTTCCGCGGAAAAAGCAATATTATCCACCATAATCAAGTGATTTTGCTAAAATATTCCTTCCCACTTCCAGGGACTTATAGGATTATACGCCGTACCGTAGTAATCCTTATAGGCGAAATTACGGTCATACACAAAGCCGAATCCATAGGTCGCCCTGAAGGCATTCCGCAAAATCGCACGCCATCTTGAGGTCGGGTGCGTTCCAACATTAATCAAATCGTTCGGTTTAATAAAAAAGTCAGGTTGTTCACCGCGAGCTATTTTGTCAAGATCTACCATTACTACTTCTTCTTTTTTACCGCCGATCCGCCTTACTACCTCACAGTACTTCGGCCACGCCAACGGTCCGAGGCCGCCAGCGGCTGCTATCGCCATCTTTAAGGTCATCGGCCGGCCGGTAATGCCGATATAACCACTCCGGTTAACATTACCCATTATACAAAACTCACCTATAATATCAACAGGCACATGAATGGTATCACCTGGCTTGATAATGATGTTATACCGTGGATCACCAGCCAATAGCTTGTCTGCTGGAATTTTGATTAGGCGCGTCTGGACAGCTTCTTCCCACTCAAGTTCTACAGGCAATCTCGGTTCAAGTGGCTCAATCGCCTCTTCAGGCTCAAACTTCATGGGCGGTTGGAGCGGCCTTTCCGGCTGGACCCGAACTGGTACCCACTTTCCATTCTGGTATATCCACTCGATGCCGTTGCCAGTGCTTGCGCCGTTGCCGAGGGTTTGTGTGATCGGTTCAACACGCTGCAATGGAACTGGCGTCCACTTGCCATCCTGATAAATCCATTCCACAGCGCCGTCGCGCTCAAGGCTACCTTGCGGTTGCTTTGATGCGACATTGGGCGATAATGATGCCGAGGAAACAAGCGGGTTTTGTGTATTAGTAACAGTTGAAAATCGCTGTGTCGACTGTGCAAAACTCGCTGGTTGAGCAACTTCGGCTTGCTCGTTGTACTCGACCATCTCTGCAGAGGCTATAACCACCTTCTTGCTATCAGGCCATCCATGACGTGCCATTGGAGTAATCATTTCCAGCATCTCTCGTTCCAGATCCCGAGGTTGTTTTAGCTGTGGTGGTTGAGTAATCTCTGTATCGAAAGTATCAGGTTCAGAAACTCCGGCCTGAGGGATTTGCAACCGTTGTCTCTGATGCCGGGGAATGTACGGCTCAACAGTCTGCAGCTTAGGCGTCTGCGATTTGGGTATCTGAGGTTTGGCTAGGGGGGCTATTGCCGTTTGTTCCTTCCCAAAACGGGAAACGTAAATATAGCTCACATTGAATTGTCTTGGCCCCCCTGCTGTCGCCAGCGCATCAGTCAGCCTGAAGTCGTATCGTGGAA
>CAYNTC010000252.1:0-3747 GCA_964399795.1 uncultured Pirellulales bacterium
ATCAACAGCACATCTGGCTTAATCTCAGCGGCTGTAACGGAAATCATGTCGATTAGGCTGGTTTGCAGTATCGTAGCCGCAATAATGAGAATTGCAAACCGTAGCCAACGCATTTATACGTCCTTTGAATAAAGATAAAGCCAGAGCCGGATGCAAAACCACAGTTCTATAAGCAGAACAGTCCGGCGTTTTGAGCCTTTGGCGTCGGTTTTCTAATTATCTTGGAGCTCCATCACGATCACAGCCACGCCTGTCAGTTTTTCTATGTCGCAGACTGGTTCGACTGTTATGTCCCAAAGCGAAGGATTTTTATCATATCTTTGGCACTCGGCTACTTTGCCTATTATCATTGGCGCGTCCAGAAAGCCTGGTCTTTTACTGGCGTAGACTGGGTCAGCCTTGTGAACTTCGTGCTTGATCTGGAGCAGTTGGATTTTCGCTCTGTTGTTGCCTGTTCCGTGCATCATTCGTTCGACATCCAGGTTGCCCACTGTTACTGCGATTCGGCTGTTTGTGTCCGTAAAAAGTTTTACTCTGGCCGCACGGTATGACACATCCGATACAATACCGATGATACTGTTGTCACCGATGACGAACTGTCCTTTAGCAAGCCCTTCAGTTGCACCACGATTGATAATAAGCTCACTGGAATATCCGTTGGTCGGGGACCTGATCACATCAGCAAGCACTAAATTTGCCCCTTCCAGCGGCTGCCTTTCGCGCAAGCCCGACAATTGCTGGATCTTGAGATTTTTTTGTTTGAGCTGGGCTTCAAGGTTAGCGATATGGTTCTGATATTGAGATTCTTTTTTTTGCCGCGCGTCTTTGAGCGGTTGCTGTGTACCTGCCGCCAGTGAAATGCTCCTGCCGACGCTCAAAGGCAAGCTGAAAATACGGGCAAAGGCAAGCTGAAACTTGCCTGTGAGTCTTTCTGGAGCGAACAGAAGGATAAGCCCGCCTAACATGAACCAGGTGAGCAGCATTCGCCTGGAGATTCTGGTTTGCTTCCTTGCCATATACTCGTAATCGCAACAGTTACGAAATTTGATTCGTCGTCTGTTGTTTCAAGCCTTGATTTCTAATACTTTGTGACACGCCTTTTAAGAGACTGTCATATTGACCTTGCTGGCGCATTGGTCTTTTCACGCGTCACGAAACACTGCTTAGGTCTTACTCCCATCCGCGTTCACTATGGTCCATTGTGTCTTTCCACAACTCCAGATTTTCAAGGTAGACGCTGGTGCCACGGGCGACACAGCTAAGTGGGTCCTCGACTATTTCCACTCTTAAGCCGGTGGCGTTTGAAAGAACCGTATCCATTCCCCGAAGCAGTGACCCGCCGCCACAAATGTTTATTCCATTGTCGATCAAGTCTGCTGCAAGTTCTGGTTCTGCCTTTTCCAAAGTTGCCGTAACCGCCTCTATGATTGCAGCTATCGGGTCACGCAAGGCTTCACGGATTTCCTCGCTTGTTATGACTATCTTGCGGGGCAGCCCTGAGATGGTGTCTCTGCCGGCTACCTCCATCGTAAGTTCTTCTTCAAGCGGGGCGGCCGAGCCAATTTGTATTTTAACCTTTTCGGCCCGTGCCTCGCCTATGAGCAGGTTGTACGTTCTTTTGAGATGACTGATGACGCCTTCATCCATGTCATCGCCGCCGATCCGGATTGATTCGGCGGTAGCGATATCAGCCAGGCTCATAATAGCAACTTCTGTTGTTCCACCGCCGATGTCGACAATCATTGATGCTGTAGGCTCTGTGATTGGCAGTCCTGCGCCTATTCCCGCAGCCATTGGTTCATCTACTAAGTAGACTTTCCGAGCACCAGCACGTTCGGCGCTATCGATTACTGCCCGGCGTTCGACCGCAGTTATTCCACTCGGTACGGCAACCACGACTCGCGGTCTGACAAGGCCTCCCCTGCCGTGGACCTTGCGGATAAAATAGCCCAGCATTGCTTCAGTGATTTCGAAGTCACTGATTACACCATCTTTCAGCGGTCTTATTGCTGTAATTGAACCTGGTGTCTTGCCCAGCATCTCGCGCGCAACAAGACCAACAGCTTCCCCGTCGTTTAGAACAGTGTTGGTGCCTTTGCGGACTGCAACTACGGAAGGTTCGTTAAGGACGATTCCTTTATCCCGGACACAAACTAAGGTCGTACATGTGCCGAGGTCGATTCCCATATCCATACTGAACCAGCCCAGGATTGTGTCCACTATCACGTTTCGACTCCTTTCTCAACTGTGAACGGATATTGCTTTATAATAGAGCTCTATCGTCAATAGTCAATGGGCTATTGTATTTTCCAGATTGTGCCATATTGAGTATAGCACATATACGCGACGTAGGCTGAAGTAGCAACTACTACACAAAATGCTACTGCCAGAATAATCGTGTATATGTTACTCGCAGCCACTATCTTTCCGCTCCGGCCCGGACCGTTAGGACTCATATATCGACCTCACTGATTAACTAAGATTGCTTAGCTAATGTCTCTGACAATTTGTACTATACTCAAACCGACCGAATTTTAATTGAAAACCAACGTAAGTACTTTTTTTGACAACATTATATTACACTTTATCATTCCCGTGAAAACGGAAATCCAATTTGCTGAAAACTTTAATAGATTCCCGCCCATTCGGCTAGCGCTCAGGGCAAGCCCTGCGCGGGAATGACACAAAAAACAGGTCAGTTTGAGTACTATAGATTGGTGCTTACCCTATCACCAACCTGCGGTTGCTGCTTGGTTGCTTCCAAAAGCTCCAAGATGCCCACAGCCTGTTCCGGTTGAATGTCAAAGATGAGAATGTCGCAGATGAACTGAGCACCGCGAGTGACGTGAAACTTCATCCCTTCCTTCACGCCGTGAGCTGAACCAATAGATATACTGGCCATTTTGTTCTTTAAATCAATATTGGTTATCGACCCCTTCAAGCCGATTTCTTTGGTTACAGGCTGCGTCACCGGTTGAGCTATCTCTTGCTTAGGCGTCACAGGAATCGTAGGAGTTATGGTTTTGCCATACTCTCGAAATGACTGATTCAACTTGGCTTCCAGCTCAGCCTTTTCTTCGAGCAGGCGTTTATTGTCTTTGCGAAGCTGAGATATGATTGCCATTCTCTCGTTAAGCGTGGTAGTAGTTTGTTTTAATTCATTTTCCTGCTCGATTTGTTGAGTCCTGGTCGTTTCCAGTTCCTTTTGGGCATTTTCAAACAATTGTGTTTGCAAACTGGCTGTTTGATTGGCCGCTTTCACCGCTGCCGCCATACTGTCGAGCCTTTGCTCCAAAGATAGCTTTTGCCTCTCAGAATTGTCGATTTCGGCTTGTAATTTTTCATTGCGTATTGAAAGTGAATTAATCTGTTCCTTGAGAGTTGCTATTTGCTCGTCTGCTTCTGTGATCTTCTCTTTTAACTGCTTCTGTGCATTTCTCTCATTTTCCCGTGCGGAACTGAGCTGAGTATACGTCTGCTCATATTGTTTCTTATAGTTTTCAGCATTTGCGACATAGGTAACTACTATACCACAAAGAAAGATAGAAAATACGGTAAGCAGGACTATCAGAACCTTTGTAAGTGTACTCAAGACTGGCTCCTTTCACGAATTACTATTTTCTTACACCTTCTGGTGAATACATTCCAGGTCTCGGGATATAACTTGCCCTGTGCAAGAGGAGCTTAGAAAAGTCCTATATTCCGAAAGCCCGAAAGGTCAGAAATCCAATCCATGTACTGTATACA
>CAYNTC010000253.1:0-3736 GCA_964399795.1 uncultured Pirellulales bacterium
GATATACTTGGTCTTCATGCCAAAAATTTAGGACTTGCGAGCTGTTTAGACGGAGCCACACCACGTGTCATGGATTTGGTACTTGCAGCAAGTATGCGCCGTTGGGAACTACGTCGTACAGCCTACCGGGAAAAGGGCGTATCACATCAACTAATTTTTCTATCCGACCTGACACGCACACTTCATGAGGAGGAACGCCTGGCGTGGAAGCGATTGATCAAGATTATGCGTCACAAGATCAATAACTCTCTCACTCCCATTCAGTCGGTAGCGCAAACTCTTCAAACTCGGATCAAAAAAGATCCCTCCAAAAGTCAATTGCAAGAGGATGTACAGGAAGGATTGGAAATCATTGCTGCACGTTCCGAAGAGCTTGGCAGATTCATTGAATCATACTCACAGCTCACACGGCTGCCGGTTCCGGCGTTCGATAAAGTAAACATTAATGCCTGGGTGCAGCACGTAGCCGGCCTGGAAAGACCCGTGAAAGTTACCGTACAAACCGGACCGGACGTAACAATCGACGCAGACCGAGGCCAGCTAGACCAGTTGTTAATCAATCTTGTTGCTAATGCCGTAGAGGCCAGCTTAGGAACCAAGCCAAATGGTGACGGTGAAGTAGTGGTCGGATGGCGGGTTGAGGCCCGGCACTTGCAGGTGTGGATTGATGACGACGGTCCCGGTTTTGACGAAACCAAAGATGTATTTGTACCATTTTTCACAACTCGGGCGAAGGGTTCGGGTATTGGCTTGGCCTTGAGTCGGCAGATAGCTGAGGCACATGGAGGGCATCTAACGCTCGAAAACAAACCCAATAGAAATGGCTGCCGCGCAAGCCTCTGGCTCCCAATTATACAGTCATAACACTCTGTACAAGCTGCAGGTAAGGATAAACTGAAAAAAATACTAAAAAAGGATATTGCAGTAACAAAACGGTAACAAAGATCTTTCACGATAGCTTTATAATTTTATGATAAGTGTTTGTTATTGTTCATTCAAAGGAAGAAGTAAAATGCAAAAGTTAAAAACAGTAATTTTAGTAATCCTGACGCTATCTGTAACATCGGGAGCATCTGAACAACCGCGAGATAATGTCACACAGCGCATTTCCGAACCAGGTCGATATAGCGGATATTCAGAGCCTTTATACGATAGCTGGCAACGCAGTTCCGTATATGTTCCGGTGCGTGATGGCGTTAAGATTGCGGTTGACATCTTTCGCCCAACTCTTCAGGGGCGTCTTCATGCGGAGCCTCTTCCGGTTATATGGGAACATCGCCGCTATCAGCGAGCTTCACAAGGTAACGATGGCAGGATTTACTCACAACTTGACCGGCAGGACCATCCGATGAGGAAGGTTATACTGCATGGATATATCTACGCGGTAGCTGCCGTAAGAGGCTCTGGGGCTTCTTACGGTACACGTGTCGATCCAACACCGCCACAGGAGAGTCTGGATGCTTATGATATCACCGAATGGTTGGCCGCCCAATCGTGGTGTAATGGGAAGGTAGGCATGTACGACATTTCTTATTCAGGTACGGATCAGTTTATGGCTGCGAGCACATCCCCGCCACATTTAAAGGCCATCTTCCCGGAGATGGCAATGTTCGATCTATATGAACTTTGTTATCCGGGCGGCATTTTTCGCCATACTATGATGATCGATTGGGCTCAACAAATACAAGGCTTGGATAGATACATCACAAGAAGGGCGGCGCCTGTTGATGGAGACAAAGAACATATCCTTTTGAAACAGGCCCTCGAACAACACAAGGCTAATTTCGATGTATCAAGGGCCTCAGAAGTTCCTTATAGAGACGGTGTTATTGATAATATTGGATCCGTATATGTTGACAATAGTCCCTCAAGTGTTGTCGAAGGAGTGAATCAGTCAGGTGTCGCGGTGTATCTGCGGACCGGCTGGTATGATATATTTCCTCGTGACATGTTACTCTGGTTTAATAATCTCGATATGCCAAAGAAGATTGTTATGGGTTCCTGGAACCATTACCAAAGCTATGGTCTGGATAGGGGCATTGAGATACTCCGTTGGTTTGACTATTGGCTCAAGGGTATTAACAACGGCATCATGGATGAACCTCCCATTCACTATACCGTGATGGGGGCCCCTGATGAGGACAAGTTCCGCGAGGCCCATCGATGGCCTCTACCCCAGACCAGGAAGATCAAGTACTACTTTCATAGGGGGCCGTCAGGTTCTGTGAAATCTGTAAATGACGGTTTGTTGGGTTCATTGATGTCTAAGAAAGGATTTGATTCATATGTCACAGATTATACAACAACGAGTGGCAAGGCGACCCGCTGGTACGGTCAGGCAGTACCAGCATATCCGGACATGACAATCAATGATCAAAAGGCTCTTACCTACACCACAGAGCCTTTAACCAAAAATGTGGAGATTGTGGGGCATCCGGTCGTCCATATTTGGTTGCAGTGTTCAGCAAACGATATTGATGTATTTGCATACTTGGAAGAAGTGGATAAAGATGGTAAATCGACATATATCACGGAAGGTTGTCTAAGGGCTTCCCATAGAAAACTTAGCGAAGCTCCCCATAATCGTATGGATATACCTTATCACCGCAGCTTCAAGGAAGATATAGAACCATTGCCGAATGAACCTGTCGAACTCGTCTTCGATCTGTATCCAACGGCAAATTTCTTTGAAGCCGGTCACCAAATCCGAATTTCAATCACATGCGCAGATAGAGACAATAATCAAAGTCATAAACAAAATCCAACACCTGAAATCACAGTCTATCGTAACGCCGAATACTCATCCTATGTGATACTACCAATCTATAAGCGATGAAGCAAAACTTCATCAAACTCAATATCAAGTTTCTATCAACCTTAATCGGCAGTAATAATGTTACGGTATTTATTCCTAGCAAAATGTCCATTATCGGGCGCGAGTTACTTAAAACTGGACACATGGACGCTGTCAAATATGATAAAAGCGGCATTTCGGGCTTAAAAAGCTATAATTAAAGATACGCATTCTTGGTATGGCTATTGCTCTAATTTTCGGCATGGATATACCAAGAAAAAACGCTAAACGTAATCGTTGGCTCCGCCGGGGGTTGTATGTCATCATTATTCTGATCCTTTTGGGGCTGGCTACGCTGGGATTATCGCGTTTGGAACCAGCGGCTCCTTCCGTGGACCGTCGCATGCTCTGGATTGATACGGTCAAGCGCGGTCCTATGTTACGGCAGGTTCGAGGTGTGGGAAAACTGGTCTCCGAGGATGTTCTGGTCGTTCCTGCGACGGTAGGCGGACGTGTCACACAAATTCTGGTTGAACCTGGCGCAATTGTGGATGCCAACACTGTAATCCTTCGGTTGAGTAATCCCGAGCTGGAACTCCAGTGGCTGGATGCCCGGTCTCAACTGAATTCGGCAAAAGCCCGTTTGGATTCCCAAAAGACCCAACTCCAGGACCAATTATTAGGCATGGAAGCTAATATCGCCCAGATGGAAGCCAATCTCAGAGAAGCCAAACTCACCCTGCAGGTGGACCAGAAACAATTCGATGAGGACCTTATTTCCGAGCTCAACTTATCACTCTCCAAGGCCCGTGTAGAGAATATGGAAAAACTGCTTGAGATCAATAGACAGCGGTTGGCCATGTTTCGAGATTCAACTTCCCCAGCCCAACTGGCAGAGTATGAGGCTTCATTACGTCAGGCGGAATCCCTGTTTAATCTTAG
>CAYNTC010000254.1:0-3731 GCA_964399795.1 uncultured Pirellulales bacterium
TGAGCTTGCGGTCGGCTTTTAAGCCTGCGAAAGGGTTTCCAAATTCCGGCATAATAACCTCCTATAAAATTTTTATCTTTTCTTTTAATTTGACTGAGGACTATCTTCTTCGCTGGTTCGAGATTGTCAAGAGGGCTCTGATAAAAAATGTGCATAGTGAATCGTAGATTTCATCTAGGGCGTGTGGTAGTAGTAGTAGTAGCGTGGGATGATTTTTTTCGGGAAAAAGAGGTGGTTGAGGAGAGAAGAATCATGTAGAATAACATCCCTGTAATACGATTAATTTTGTTGTTATTTTTGAGGGATAGTGATGTCAGGTCATTCACACTGGTCGGGTATAAAATACAAGAAGGCAGCATTAGATGCGAAGCGTGGCAAGGTCTGGAGCAAGTTAGCTCGGATACTGATAGTTGCAGCGAAAGACGGCGGCGGTGATCCGGCTGCAAATTTAGCTTTGCGATACGCGATCGATAAGGCTAAGGCTGCTAATATGCCAAAAGACACGATTGAAAAGGCAATCAAGAAGGGGACAGGGAAATTAGAAGGCACAAGCTTTGAGGATGTGCTGTATGAAGGTTATGGGCCGAGCGGCGTTGCGATCATGGTTGAGGCGCTGACGGATAATCGTAATAGAACCGGGCCTGAGATAAAGAGGATTTTTGAAAAGCATGGAGGCTCTCTGGGAACGAGCGGATGTGTTAATTGGATGTTTAGTAAAAAAGGCCTTATTACGGTCAGCACCGCCGACGCGGGCGAAGAGCAGTTGATGGAGATTGCCCTCAGTGCCGGCGCTGAAGATATGCAAACTAACGGTGATGTTTATGAGATAACCTGTGATCCGAGTGGTTATGAGCAGCTAAAGAGAACGTTAACAGAGAAAGAAATACCGATGCAGGTTGCGGAGATATCGATGGTGCCGCAGAATATGGTGCCGATCGACAATGAGGAAACGGCCAGAAAAATTATATCATTGATGGAGGCTATCGAAGATCATGACGATGTTCAAAACGCGTATTCGAATTTCGACATACCGGATGAGGTTATGGCTCTACTATCCTGATGGGCTGAACGTACTGCGAATGGGGATTATAAATTCGATTCTAATTTTTCTATTCGTTGAAGGGCAAACTCATACTTGTCTTTGCCAAGGCGGCTGACGATTTCCTTTTTGTCGGGGTACATTTGCTGGAAATGGCGGCGAAAACTATCTTCAATTCGTATAGCGCCTCTATACTGCACAAGGGCAATGTCAGCTTTGCCGAGTTTCTCGGCAATTTGTGCAAAACTAAACCTTAATCGGCCTGAGCCTGGGTAAAGCTTTATCGCTTTAAGACTGACTTCGTACGCTTTATGGTGTTCACTAAGCAAATCATAAACAGTGGCAAGTCTTTCGTAATTTTTAAAATCAGCTCTGTTGCGTTCGATCGCCTGAAGAAAACACAACTCTGACTTTTTAAGCAGAGCTGTTTGCTTTCGCTCTGTTTGTATGTACTGCTGGAGATAAACTCGGCCATTGAGGTTAAGGGCAGCGGGGGACAATGAGTCTTCTTTAACAGCGATGGATAGTAGACCATGGGCCTGTTCAAGCTGCCCATGCGAGATGGCGTGGTGTGCTTTTTTTATATTGGTAGTATTTTTGTAAACAGGCCACCAAGCAAAATAAAAATATGCAATTACAAATATTGATAGGGCGGTTACGGTAATTGCCTTTGTAGGAAGTGACGGTGTTAGGGCGCGAGTCGGTATGGAGTTGTGCTGGTGGTGCGCAGCGATTAGACAGGCTGTTATCGCGAAGAAAGCTGTGTATACGCCGGGTTCGAAGATAGCGAAATCTATCAGGTTGTGAATGAGCACGGCTACAATAGCGCAACAGCAAACGATTGTTAAAGTGCTTGTGCTGTGTGTCTTTTGTTTTGTTGTTTGTGTTAGGTCCAGTGGTACTGTCAAAAGGAAGAAGCCGATCACAAACGCCGCGACAGGTGCGACGTATTGTGTTACAACTATATAGATCATTAGATCAATATTTTCCATCGGCGTTTTCGGCATGAGTGGTGGTCTTAACAGCAGCAAGACTGCCGATATAGCAAGCATGAAAGTAACGGTAGGGTGTTTCAATAGTTGTCGCTGCTGGTTTGATTTTTTGGCAGGACTTGACAGGCTTATGGAAGAAGCATTCCATAGAGGAACGAAAATCATAGCCATGAATCCGATCAGGCCGATTGGGCCGTATTGGGTCAGGACGCTGAGTGGAAAGTTATGAGGGTTGGCTACAGATTCGAGGGCTGAAGGAGGTTTGTAACGTGTGTAATAATATGCGAAGTTGCCGGGGCCGACGCCTCTGACAGGATGGTCGGCGTACATCTGGGCAGCGGCACGCCAGTATTGCCATCTAACGAGCATTGAATTGCCGCCGGGCAGGCGATTGTACTTGAGTCCATACGAGGCGATGGCGTAGGTGGCGGCGATGAGTACGACCAGACAAGTAAAGAGTATTAACTTTTTATGCGCAATGAGCCAATTGCTATAACGTATTGATGCGATGAATACGACTAGCGCAAAGAGCAAACCAATGAAGGCACCTTTGCTTCGTGTTAGAGCGAGGGCGAAAATAATAATGGCAGCGATCAGGCCACGAGCAAGTAGATGTGTTATGAATGATTTGGTTCTCTGCGTTCTGAGTTGTTCGATGAATAGGCCAAGAGACGCAAAAAAGGCCATAAGCAAAAAGGAGCCGGCAGAATTACGTGTGGTGAAAAAACCGCGGATGCCTCGTGAATAAAGTCTGTGCTCGAAAAGAAAATGCTTGAATGTGCCAGGCTCTATCCCAAGCGGCTTGAGCAGTACATTTGGATCTTGTTCATACTGCTCGATTGTCATCTGGTTGCTTATAAAGAATTGCTCAGCAGCCTGGTAGGCACAGACAACGCCCAAAGCAGCAATAACAGTTAGGGCTAGTCTTATTTTTGCGGGTGTATCGAGTGTTTGAATGAGCAGAATTGCGGCAAAGATGGGGGCTAACATCATCGCAATATCGGTAATTGCGAGTCGCTTATCCGAGGCGGCAAGACCAGATACAACAGCGGCGACGCCAAATATGCAGAGCCCAATTTCAATGCCGGTGATGCGGTATAGGAATGTTTTGCTGCAAAGACTCCAAACCAGCCAAATAATGAAAGCGAGTGTTAGTATCGCTGATAGAGATAAACTATAGATAGGGTCGATAAGATTTGTCGACGAGGATGGTACCCGCATAGCTGGTCCTTCGATGATAGTGGTGCGAAGGGCGACGATACTAAGACAGACAAACAGAAGGATATGCTCCAAGACCACGAGCGATTTGCTTTTTTGAGGATCGGTGTTAATCAGTGTTTTTTTCATTTCTGGAAGTTGTCTCAAGGATCGCAATAATAGCCAGTATCATAGAGGTCTGGGCAAAGATCAGAATTGCACCGGTTAGATTAACCTGATATAGGAAGATTGCGCTCAGTCCGGTGCAGAGGGTGGCTAAGTATAGTGTTAGAGCCGTTTGGGTCTGGGTAAGGCCGCTGTTTTTTAGGCGGTGTGAGAAGTGTTGAGTGTCACCTACGAATGGGCTTTTGCTCTGGCTAATGCGGATGATAGTGACACTAATGAAGTCATATAGTGGAACGGCCATAACGATTAGAGGTAGAAATACCGGGTACCAGGAGCCGCTTTGTGCCTGATGATAATATGTTGTGCGCAAAGTCAGT
>CAYNTC010000255.1:0-3728 GCA_964399795.1 uncultured Pirellulales bacterium
CATCCTTCAAGAATTGCTTTATCATCTGATATTTCATTGGGCCTCTCCATATCACGGCATCGTCGCCGCCTCGTAGCAGAAAACCTATAGACATAACTTTTAAGTTTTCCACCATATCAACGGGCAAAATTACATCTCCTGCCGCCCGGACGGTCTTTCCTTCAAGGTTCATAATCTTCGGGATGCTTGGGCCGTGTATATCAATGTCAAGAAGCCCGACACTTTTACCAGAAAGAGCAAGCGAAGTTGCAAGATTTACTGCAACTGTGCTTTTACCAACCCCTCCTTTGCCACTGAGTACAAGTATCTGGTGCTTTATTTGTTTTACTCTTTTTCGGATTTGTTCCTGTTCAATTTTCATCTGGCGTTTCTGGTTGTCGTCAATTTGATGAACTTTTGTTTTTTCACTCATATTGGATTCCCTATTTTATGCTAAATCAACATGTTCTTCTTTAACTTCGGGACACGCATTGGAAATTTTTGCGGTCAGTACAACTTCATATTCTTTAGCAAGCTGTTCGAAAGCCTCTCGCAGATTTCGAAAAAGAACCTCGCTGTCTCCGCTAACGAAACTACTCATTGCTCCTGTTTTAACTTTTAGCTCGTCGTTCTCCAAGACTTGGACAAACTGCCGAATCGGTTTGGTCAAATCCTTTTGTCGCAATGGATATAAGCTTATTTCTGCCTGGACTTTCATAACTTCACTTTCGCTGTAATAAAAACACCATAAGGAATATGTAGTATGCGACCGAGCGTATCAATCACTGGCGCTAATGGTAAAAAAAGATTTTGCTTGGGAACGAATCCGACGGTAGCTATAACCAATTTGCCAACCGGTTCTAAAAATTGTTTTAGCCCGCTCGGAGAAAATAATTGAGCCTTAGCATATATTGATTCAGAATCTTGTTGCCGTTTACGATTAAATCTGGCTAATGTATTCAATACGCCGATTATCAATAGTCCCTCTCGTTTGTCAGTGCAGCGTACCATTTCTCGTACTACTGTCTTGGCATCGTGAACGAATTCCAAGGTTGTAATTGCCGCTGTTACGTTAAATGTATCATCGGCAAAAGGCAAAGAATGGCCATCAGCGACTTGAAATGATGCGTTGGAAATATTTTTGCTTTTGGCTATGTCTATCATCCGCTCAGAGACATCAACTCCAGTAACTTCAAAACCATATTTACTGAAAAACTGACTCCAATGGCCGGTACCGCAGCCGACTTCTAATAATTTCTTGCCTTTAGTACTTGGTGGAAGGTGCCGACCAATCGCTTTCTTTTCCAAACGATCATACATTCGGCCCTTAGTACTTTCGTACCACGAGTCGTACTTGTTGGCCAGCAAATCAAATTCAAACCGCGACGACTTTTCTATAGCCATTTGCATCTTGCCATTAGTCCAGGGCATAATTAACCTGTTTCCATAATTCCTTTATCTTTTCTGTTATGGCACCTCCAGTATATTCGACTACGCTTGCCTTGATAATCTGGGCCTTGGTGAAAGCCTCGTCATAAGGGATTTTTCCTATAACCTTTAATCCTCGCTGCCGAGCATCTTCGCTGATTTGACCTGTTATCTGCGGGTTTATATCTGCTTTGTTAATACAAATCAGGGTCTCAATACCGAAATTTGCCGTAAGTTGTGATACCCTGTCTAAATCGTGTTTGCCGGAAAGTGTCGGTTCTGTAACTACCAGCACCAGGTCTGCTCCCGTAATTGACGCAATTACAGGACAGCCTATTCCCGGCGAACCATCGACAATCAGCAAATCTTTTTTTTGCTCTTGTGCTATTCTCTTGGCCTCTTTGCGAATAACAGTTACCAATTTGCCGCTGTTTTCCTCAGCGATCCCTAATTTGGCATGGACCATAGGGCCGAATCGCGTATCTGATATAAACCACTGTCCGTTTATACTGTCATTAAATTCAATTGCATCTGCCGGGCAGAATTCCACACATACCTTACAGCCTTCACAGGAAATAGGATCAATGGTAAATGTCTTGTCAACCACGTCGTTTCCCTGGCCATTGAAATGTATTGCATCGAATCTGCACAAATCCTGGCACTTACCACAGCCGATACATTTCTCGGTGGCTATAGCTGCCCGTTTGCCCCCTGAAAAATCGTTGGTTTGCTTAATCTTAGGCTCTAAAACCAGGTGCAGGTCCGCTGCATCAACGTCACAATCAGCCATAACCGCGTTTTTCGCAAGGGCCGCAAAAGCTGCTACGATGCTTGTTTTGCCGGTTCCGCCCTTACCACTTATTACCACCAGTTCCTTCATGAATTTAACTTTCATCAACAATGTGATTAAACGTTCTCGATCCCAGCTTGCAGGGATATTACTTCTCAGTAGTTGCCAAGATCGGCCTTTATAGCAGTTATTTTATCCATAGTAAGAGAAGCCACTTTTTGTTGCTTCTTAAAATACCGAACCATTCGTTCGAGAAATGCTTGCTTCTCCTCGGCAGTTTCAAAATGTTTCAAAAGACCCTTAGTTTTTTCTACGTTTGTCTCAACTTCCTGCGGAATCCTTTCACTATCATGCCGAACAGCTTCCTGTGGACAAATATCGTGACATCTGCCGCACCGAATGCATTCCTCTTCGTTGATAACCGCAGCCTGGTTTTCCTCTAGTGTGATTGCTCCCACCGGACAATCGTCAACACATATACCACAACCCACGCACATATCTTCATCTATCCACGGCATATAATTTGTCTCCTTTCCTAGTTAGCATAAAGTTCAAACTCTACCATCACGATCACTTTTCCGTCGTCTTAATTTCCAATCGATAATGAACAGGACAAGTTACCGAACGAGAAACAAGACAGTATTTTTCAGCTAAATCTCCGAACTCACGAATTTTATCGGCGAACTCTTGTCGTGATAATGTAACCTCTGCCTGGACTTCTACGTTGGTAAATCGAAATCCATCGGTCTGTTTTTCAATCTGACCCTGGGCAACCGAATGGTATGATAATATCTCAATATTAGATCTTTGCGTAAAATAAAAGAAAGTAGTCATAAGGCAGCTATTAATTGCGGCTACAAACATCTCCTCCGGATTTAACGTTTCTGGTCTCCCTTTGAATTCAGGGGCTGGACCAATTTCCAGCTCACCCGGGCCGCTGAAGATTATTTTTGCCGATTTAGCGTTTTTTTTATATATCGTGTTCTTAAAAAAATAAGAATTTTCACGTTTCATAAGCTTCACCAATTTAAAATTTCTATTTTTCTATCAATTGGTGTCACGGTGGCCATTTACCCAAAGTATCTGTTTATGTTCGATTTGTTTAGCACGTATATTTTTGAAACCTGCCTTATGGAGAGAATCTTTTAATTCTTTGCTGGTATAGTAATTTTCATTCCATAGCTTTCGAGCCAATGATTTGCGCGGGAATTCAACAATGAGTACTTTGCCACCGGGTCGCAAAACGCGATGAGCTTCTTTCAAAATCGCCTGCGAATTTTTCATCTCATGCAAAGCCCAAAATATTATTGCTGCATCTATCGTTTCATTTTTAATAAAGGTGAGCCGAGCTGCATCTTTGCGAATACAATGAACACTCCTGGTATTTTTGGTAATATTTCGGTTATTTGGAAAACTGTTATCAGAAATGTCCACTCCTGTCACTTTTTGACCATAGGTCTCGGACAAGTACTGAGCAAGTTCACACGCGCCACAACCCAAATCAAGCACACGATAAGCTAAACGCAACTCT
>CAYNTC010000256.1:0-3725 GCA_964399795.1 uncultured Pirellulales bacterium
AGAAAATCTCTTGGCTTTAAGACTCCAAATGAGGTATTTTATAAATCGTTACCCCAGAATGATTCACTTGTTGCACTTGTGAGTTGAATCCGCCACATATTATACTAAATATGGATGCGATTTTCCACTAAGACCATTGAATTTTTAGCTAAAATAAAGACCTATGATATTAGCTGAAACGAGGCCGAAGCCCAAACAAGCGAAGTTGTTGTGCTTTCCGCGTGCTTGGGTTGGTCCGGTCTATCGGTAAGATAGGGCTCCATTGCTGCTTGTTTGTTATTATATCTTCCGTAGGAAAGCAGGACAGTGAAGTCCAAATTAATTTATAAATCCAGTTGAAAAATTGTACGGCGACCTTGTCAACCATTTGAATTAATTGATATTATACACATAAGACATGAAGTGATCGATACAACTAAGTAACTATACCAATAAGGAATGACTCATGATCAAAATCTTGTATCAAAGCCGCTTGCTGACGACGATATTGACCACTCTGATCCTGTCGACGATTGCACCGGCCAGGACCCAATCAGTTCTGATTACTGATTTCGGAGCAATCGGCGATGGCAAGACCTGTAACACCAAGGCTATTCAGACAGCTATAGATAAATGCGCAGCCGATGGCGGTGGTATACTGGTAGTCCCTGCTGGAACGTTCCTGACAGGCTCGGTATTTTTCAAACAGGCAGTGGACCTGCATCTGGAAAAGGACGCTGTACTCAAAGGCTCGGTCGATCCCAATGACTATCCCCAGGTGCCCACGCGGTGGGAAGGCGAGGAAAAGGTCTGGACTGCCGCCCTGGTGAATTTCTTTGATATGAACGATGTGGATATCGCTGGACCTGGCCAGATCGATGGCTCCGGCGACGCCTGGATGGAACGCTATCCCCGTGGAAGCCGGAAACTGAAAATCGGTCGGCCCCGTCTTATCGGTATTCAAAACTGCAAGGGCGTTAAGGTCTTAGGTATATCGATGAAAAACCAAGCCTGCTGGGGATTGTTCATTCTCTATAGCGAAAACGTGCTCGTCGAAAATCTGACCATCCGTGCCGCACATAACATCATCAGCTCCGACGGTATTGACGTGGACTCCAGCAAGAACGTCCGTATTGTCGATTGTGACATTGATGTCAATGACGACTGCATCGCCATCAAGAGCGGTAAGGATGAGGACGGCCGTCGTGTGAACCGACCAGCCGAACATATCATCATAGAAAAATGTCACTTCCGCTATGGCCACGGCGGCGTGTCGATGGGCAGCGAGATGTCCGGCGGCATTCGACAGGTCGAGATCCGCAACTGTATCATGGAGGCGGACAACTGGGCCCCGATTCGTTTCAAGAGCCAGCCCAGCCGCGGCGGGGTGGTGGAAGACATCACCTACCGCGATTTGGTTTTGAAAGATACACGCAAGGCCTTTGAATTCAATATGGCCTGGCGCATGCGTCCTCCGCTCAAACCCCCGTCGAATCCACTGCCGGTGGTTCGCAATGTCAGGATCATTAATGTCTCGGGCACCACCAACCATGTCGGTGACATGCGTGGCCTAAAGGACAGCCCCATTCGGAATGTGTCCTTTCAGAACTGTCATCTCTGAAAGCGCGTTTTTTGTCAAGCTCTCTTCATCAGCGATACTCCTATTTTTTTCGATTTCGCTTGGACACTTATCGAGGCTAATCGCCTCAGTCATCTCTACGCCATCTACAGGGCATATGTATCTTCCAGGAACATCCCGCAATCATTCCTCGAGCATAAAAGCTCATGACAAATACGCGTTCATGCCCCCGTTAGCGAAACCTCAGCCTTCTTGGGCTGATGATAGACCTGCTTGGTCAATACCGACCAACTCGCCTCGGCTAAATGCCTGGCCACCGCTCCAACCGCTTTGCTATGACCACGCCGAGCACGAACCCGAGCATATAACCTGTCCACATGACAGCTACGGTTACGCTTGTGATGGGAAGCAATCGTGCTGGCCGCCTCGCAGTACGCCCACTTCAAATAATGATTCACATCCTCACGTAACCTGCCATATCGAGTCTCGCCGCCACTGCTGTGTACCCGAGGGACAGTGCCCGCATAACTGGCCAGACGCTGGGGCGAACCGAATCTGCAAATATCACCTATCTCTTGACTGATTACTACCGCCAGAATAAAACCAACTCCTGGCCACTTGTGGCATAGCCACGTATCCAGAAGCTGCACCTGTTTGGTCTGCTCAAATACCTCACGCATCCGCTGCTCTATTTTACCGATTTGTCCAACAACCATATCCAACTGATCCAGCAAGCATCGCGTGGTATAAGCTGTCTGTGGCGGCAACTGCTCCAGGCATTTTTTCATAATCGATCTGCCTTGTTTCCCGAAAATGTCACTGAGTTCACAGAAATCATCCTGATAACCATATTTGTCGAAAATAGAGTGAATCCGGTTCTTCAGCCGGGTTCGTATACGGGCAAAGACCATCCGTGTCCGGGGCAACTCACGCTTATCTCTAAGCTCACCTGGCGGAATCCATACTGTGGGAAGGGTGCCGGCACGTTGCAGTTTGTTAAGCCCACGAGCGTCCAGCCCATTCGGCTTGCGCTCAGGGCAGGCTTTGTCTGTCTTGTTCACTGAGCGCAGCATCATCTTGGCCTTACGAGCATCCACCAGCCAGTACCAACTGCCTATGCTCTCCACAGCCACAGGAGAGCCTTCGTCCCAGCTGGTCAGAAAATCCCGGATGTTATCTCGGCGGTGGTAGATTTTCTGCTCTGACAATCTGTTTCCATTTTTATCTTCTACATCCGCTTGGCTGTAGCGTTTATGCGAATCAAAAGCTATAATTTTCATACGCGTCTCCTTTCTGCGGCTGAGCCGCTAAAAGTTTTTATTTGGGGTATTTTACTCTAACCCCAGGAGACGCACTTTCATATAATCATTCCCGTGAAATTTATCCCTATGGGAGCAGGAATCCATTCCATTATTTCAGGATTCCGCATCAAGTGCGGAATGACAAAAAGTGAAAGTTTCTTTTTAGAAACGACACTAGGTAACCCAAGTTTTCCTAATTCGACTACCAAAGAGCCGTATTGACAGAGTATAAAACCATATTCTTCTACCAAATCCAACAATTTTTTCCTGTGATAAGATAAAAAAACAAGTGTGATCTCTATGTTAATCGCTATTGCATTTGTTAGATTTCGTAGCATATACCAAGCGTAAGGTCTGAAATCGAAATGTAATCACTATGCTTATTGACCTTTGAATATTAAATGGAACGTTCCTATACAAACAAGGCAAAGATATTATTCCCTCGAAACCTCTCCTAGCCTCGCAACAGGTGAGCGAAGTCGAAGGATAATAAGTACGAGCCCCTAAGGGGCGAGCGACGAATAAGTAGTGAAAACATTTAATTGCTTAGGGCCTCGTCAAGCGCCTTTGCAATTCCATCCGAAAGATAACTACTGATTTTACGGTTTTAGATAAAATGTACCGATAAACTTTATATTAAATCCTTACAATTGGTGCGATTCATCGCACCCTACTTGGCTTGGCCATTCTATAGATCGACATGATGGAGTAATCTCCGATTCAGAATTTTAATAATTAAACACAAGAAGCAAATGTCATACGTAAAGCGCGTACGCGCTTTACGTATATCATGTATGAATATAAAAAATGATTGTAAGCGTTCACTATATTTCGGGAGAATTGAAGTAAAAGGTTGTATCTGTCCG
>CAYNTC010000257.1:0-3708 GCA_964399795.1 uncultured Pirellulales bacterium
ACTATTATCGGACAAAAACACAGTTTTTCTTCAGTTATCTAAAATACTGTGAACGCTTACAATGTTTTTTGTTATCGCGATTCGTCTGAATTCTCTCATAATCCGGTCTTCTCGGTCGCTCCGGCGGACATGTCGCTACGTAGCCCTTCTCCCCCCTAAGGGGTGCGAAGGACGAAGCATGAGTTAGCCCACCGATTAATAAGCCTCGGGCTTATTAAATCATGGTGGGGCATCCATTCTCCGTAGCAGTGCCTCCAGCCTTCGCAGCAGCTTCGGCGAAGTAGGCACTGCGAAGGATGAAAGCCCCGCCCTACTGTGCTGCGGGCAAGTGCCAGGCAAGCAAAACAGGCGTACAACGGACATCTGTTAGGATTTGCTTCGAAAATACAGATTTATTCAAATAAAGATTCCTCAGATAATAAGAATACCTAAGTATCTTAGGTATCAGCACTAATACATTCAGTGTCGAATGTCCACGACGAACATTCGATTGTCGGAAATAAAATATCAAGACAGAAACAGCATGCAGCGTATATCCCTTTGACGCGCTCAGGACATGCGTTTAGCCATTCGGCAGTGCCCCTACTTCGCTCTGAACGATGGGGCTTCGCCGGGCAAGCAGGACAGGTGCACAGCGTTTAGTCCGCATTTCTCACCACCACAAACCCAGAGGTATCATAATTAAGCTTTAAACGTACTTTGCACATAGACTGCTTTATTCATCACCCCCCAGCCGAAGCCAGAGGAGAAGGCAAAGACAATAACACGTTCTTCGCACGCATCGATTCCAATGAACTTGGCTTTGGAGGTTGGGTGATGAAAAAACAAAAAGTTATGCGAGCCGGATTACAGACTGTTATTGTACACATTGAGCGTCAGATTAAAATATTGTGAGAAATGCGGGTTAGAATACATGGTTACGCCATACCGATTTTGATCCAGAATACCTTCCGAACGCTCCACGCTAAACGCTGTACGCCCGGTATATGTCCAGTTTATTTCGAGTAGCACAGAATCTACGTCGACGCTCCTGCTACTGCTACATCTATTCCATATCGTTTAATCTCCTGAGCGAAGGTGCTATAGTTATCATTCAAGTCGTCAGGGGAAAGTGGCACCTGCTCAATATGTGAATCGACCTTTAGGGCTATCTTGCGTAGCAGCATCATTTCTTCGGCAATATCATGTCCGAATTGAGTTGAAATTATAGCAACATCAATATCACTATCAGGATTGGCCTTACCTTTGGCGTAGGAACCAAAAAGTATAACCTTTGATACGCTGAATCCATGTTGCGAGAAGCTGAACGAATTTATAAATTTTACTAATTTCGGATTTCTTTAAGCGTTTTTGCTTAGCCATCGCAGCATTTCCTTGGTCTGTTTTAGGTATTTCAGTGAAATTTGTTTTTTTGGCTTTTTGCTGCTGATTTCCTTAAGAGCTTCTTCGCCACCTGTTTCGTACAGATGCTTATAGCGATAGAAGCTGTCTCGAGAATAGCCCAGAATGTTACATGCTCGGGATACATTTCCCAGTTGTTTGGCCAGCTCCAGTAGGCCCACCTTGTTCTTGATGATCTTTTGATCTGTAGTCATCTGACAGCCCTTTCTTTCGGCTCGTCTGGATTGGCACAACTGCACTTCGGCTACGCCTTCGTTCCGTTGTGCCAATCAGTTAACATAACTTTATATCGGGAAGTGTCAGATTAAATCTTGACTATTTCAATTTATGATTTTCGACTAAGAAAAAAAACTACGTAAGTGCGTGGAATCCAAGTCTCGGCTGTTAAACTTCACCTGAGGATTCGTATCGCGAACACAAATTTGCTATGGCAGTATAGTCTTCGGGAGAGAGATCTTCCGGCCGACGTTCTGCGTCAACCGACACTTGCTCAAAAAGTTCAGTCCGGTTCTCGATCACAGCAAGTCGGCCTTTGGCGAATTTTGTGCAGGCCTTGAGGGTCTTGCGGCGGTGGCCCATAAAAAGTCTTACAATCTGTATAAATAGCTTCATATCGACAATGTTGTCTGCCATCTGCTTTTTACGTACAAAGCTGACCATAGCAGAATCAACCTGCGGCGGTGGCCAAAAGACCGATGGCTTGAGGACTCTGAGTCTTTTCACTTCACCTACGGAACTCAGAAGGATGCTCAAGATTCCATAATCGCCACTGCCCGGCAACGCTATCGTGCGGTCAGCAACTTCCTTTTGAATCGTCACGAACATGCCGTCCGCCACCGTCGGGCCTGTAGCAAGGTTAAGCATCAAAGGCGAGGCAACACCATAAGGCAGGTTTGCTACCAAAAGTATCCTGCCCGCGTGTCGTTGTCGAACACGATTGAGCGTATTAACGACGAGCGGATTGATGACGTTTTTGTTCTTTAGTATATCGGCACCAATAATATCGACGTTCCGGTTGTTCGCCAGTTGAGCTTGTGCAATTTGGATAAGCCCATGATCCAGTTCAACCGCAACTACAGTACCGGCACGTTCGGCCAGCGCCTGTGTCAATGAGCCTGTGCCGCAGCCGACTTCCAATACGATATCGTCAGTACGAATGTCTGCAGAATCCACGAGCAGACGCATTAAATTCAGGTCGATAAGAAAGTGCTGGCCAAGCTGTCTGTTCGGCCTGATGCCCGCCGATAAAAGTAACTGTTTGATCTGCTGCTTGGTCTGCATTGATGTAATAGCCAAAGATAAAAGACAGAAACACAATCTGAGATTCCGGATTCCCGGTTCACGCTCTTTGTGTTAGCGATTTTAGTACTTGGTGTCAAGTGTTCGCAGCGGCTGCTGCTATGTAGGCTTTTTTCTTTGAGGCCATTTGGATCGCGGTGATTATAGCGGCTTTGAAGCTGGATGGATTGGCAATATTCCGGCCTGCGATATCAAAAGCAGTGCCATGCGCTGGAGACGTTCTGATGATCGGTAGGCCAAGGGTGATATTGACTGCGTTTTCGAAGTCGAGCAGCTTGACAGGGATCATGCCCTGGTCATGATACATTGCGACGACGCCGTCAAACTCTCCGTGAGCGGCCCGCAAGAAAAGGGTATCCGCTGGATAAGGACCATGGCAATTTATTCCCTGCTCCTGGGCCAACAGGATCGCGGGCGAGATGATGCGTTGTTCCTCGTCACCGAACTGGCCGTTCTCACCTGCGTGCGGATTCAGGGCAGCAACGCCAATATTGGGATTATCCAGGCCAAAGTACTCTTTCAACGCCGTGTTCAGCAAGTCAATAGGCTCGAAGACACAGCCGATGGTAAACTTGTGTCGCACCTCAAACAGAGCCTGATGTATTGTGGCAAGAGCCACTTTAAGCGGGCCGCTGATAAACATCATAACCTTTCGCTTTGACTTGGTTCGATGTGCTAACATTTCTGTATGTCCCGGCCACTCAGCGTCGGCCCGCTTCCAACTAACTTTGCTAATCGGCGCTGTAACCACCGCATCAATGATACCGGCCTGTGCAGCGTCAATGGCGTCGAGACAGAACTGTATGGACGCCTCGCCAGCTACTTTGCTCGGGCCGTTGATCCAGGATGGAACAGAGTATTCATCATAATCCGCAACTACGACTTTGTATGGATAGTCTCTGCTGATTTTCTCATGTTGATGCCTGCCCCAGAAAGTTTCAATCTCTGCATTATCGGCAGCGTAGCAAAGCTGCTCGTTCATGCCGAAGATGATGAATTTAGCCGATC
>CAYNTC010000258.1:0-3695 GCA_964399795.1 uncultured Pirellulales bacterium
TTTATATGCTGTGATCGGATTGGTTATGAGCCAGATCAGGACAAGATATGCCGCAGTGCTGTACGTGTTAGTCTTTTTGGTCTCGGCTCTTATGGTTTGGAAAAAAGGCTATCTAAAAATGCAAGGCTTACGAGGAGCCATCCGGAAAAATCATCAGCTATAAACATCGCTAAACCGCGACTGTTAAAGCACTCTGTATCGTCCGCAAACATTGTCAATGAGAATGCTTAGCCTGGCTCAAATCAAAATATAACTTACAGAAAAAGGTTGCTTGTTCGACAAAGGATGGTAATTTAATTAGACGTTGGCTCTGTCGAAAACCTAAAAAACTGTCATTCCGAGCGAGGCGAAGCCGAGTCGAGGAATCTATTTTTAATGGCTAAGCCATGAATAGATTTCTCCACTCCGCGTTCCTAAGGGATGCTTGCGTTCTCCGTCCCTTGGGGACTGCGAAGGATGAATCGATCGAAATGACAACCGAACTTTTCAACAGAGCCTTAGACGGTAATCGGCTAAGTAATTATCTTTCACTAATTGCCTATTACCACTTGATAAAATCACAAGTTTGTTGTTACGGATTTCGATATTCGAGTTTCGGATCTGCGCAAGATGCTGAGTACGAGAGACAAACTTTACGAGGAGGTTGTTATCGCAGGCTTTGGCGGACAGGGCATTATTTTAGCCGGCAAATTGCTCGCACAGACGGCAATGAAAGCCGGCAAAGAAGTGACGTATATGCCCTCTTATGGAGCTGAGGTTCGCGGTGGCACGGCCAATTGCATGGTCGTAATCGCCGATGAGCTAATTGCCTGTCCTGTCGTGGGTAGGCCCGATTCGCTGATTGCAATGAATAAAGCCTCGCTGAGTAAATTCGGTCCGCGACTGAAAAAGGATGGATTGTTGATAATTAACAGCTCCCTGATCGACGACGAACCACAGGTTGACGAGGCCATCGAGATAGTAACTGTGCCCGCCGACGAATTAGCTGTCCAGTTGGGTAATAAAAAAGCCGCCAATATGATTGTTTTGGGCGCGTATTTCCAGAAGCGTGGTCTCTTTACGCCAAAAGCAGCAGCGAGCGCATTGCCCGCTGTCCTTGCGCAGCGATACCATAATACTCTTGCTCTGAACACCGAGGCCCTGCAAAAAGGTGCCGAACACTTGCAAAATCTACTGCACACACATCATTAAACTATATTATTACTCAACGGAAATGAGATATTTTTAAAGGCAGCTTCACCATTATAATAGTGTATTTACTTCAGGCATAATTCGTTAACCTTACAGTTACCTTTTATGGTACGTCCTTGGCCTTCTGAGTATTAAACTTATGGCTGAGCAATCAGAACTTAGACGCTATCTGGTGAATATCAACTCTAACTCAACGCATCAGCTCTTTACCGATTGTCTTGTAGTTGGAGCTGGCATAGCTGGACTTTGTGCTGCCATCGAGGCAGCCGAGCACCGTAGCATCATCATCGTCTGCAAGGATAATCTCCAGGATAGCAACACGTGGATGGCTCAGGGGGGCATCGCCTCCGTACTGGATAAAGAAGATAACTTCCAGAACCACATAGACGATACGCTCAGGACCGGCTGCGGCATAAGTGATGAACATATTGTCCAGCTCGTTGTCCGGCAAGGTCCTGCACTGATACAACAGCTCCTTCAGTGGGGAACCGAGTTCGACCTGATCGACGGCCACCTCGCCACTACACTTGAAGGAGGTCACAGTCATCCTCGTATCGCCCACGCCCACGGTGACGAGACCGGACAGGCAATTGCCCAAACACTCATAAATAAGGTAAAAGACAATCACAACATAAAAATAATAGAGAACTTTTATGCAATTGATTTGCTGACCAACGACGAGAACAAATGTCTGGGAATTATCGGCTATGATAGGCGTAGGGGCTGGCAGATAATTTGGGCCGCTAATACGATTCTCGCCACCGGCGGCACAGGCCAAATCTACCGTGAAACCACGAATCCTTCAATAGCAACGGGAGATGGCATTGCCATGGCTTACCGCGCTGGTGCCGTGCTGCGGGATTTGGAATTCATTCAGTTTCATCCCACGACACTATATATCGCCGGTGCTACCCGTGCTTTGATTACTGAGGCACTGCGGGGTGAAGGTGCCGTTCTGCTCGACCGTAAGGGTCATCGTTTTATGAGCGATTACCATCAAGCTGCAGAGCTTGCACCACGTGACATTGTCAGCCGGGCTATACTGGAGCAAATGCGTAAAACACAATCAACGCATGTCCATCTGGATGTCAGGCACTTTGACAAGACGCACTTTGCCAGGCGATTCCCATTCATCAGCGAACTACTTGAAAGCTTCGACATAGACGTAAGCCAAGACCTTATCCCGGTCAGACCCAGCGCACACTACATGATTGGTGGTGTCAAAACTGATGCGTCAGCCAAAACGAACATCGATAATCTTTATGCCTGTGGCGAGGTTGCCTCAACCGGACTGCATGGTGCAAACAGGCTTGGTAGTAACTCGTTGTTGGAAGGACTCGTGTTTGGTAAAGCTGCGGGACAGTCTGTTTGTCAGCAGAAAAAAGCAGATGTGTCGCTGCTAAGGCATCCATTAATAAGATATCACATTCCACATTCTGACCGAAGCCGGCTGGACACGGCCGACGTCAAGAACTCTATGCGAGCCCTTATGTGGCGTAATGTCGGCATCACCAGAAAGGCCAGAGCACTTAAAGAGACCCAGGAAATCATAAGATTTTGGCAGCGATATGTAATGGACAAGGTCTTTGATTCAGCCCAGGGCTGGGAATGTCAGAACATGCTCACCGTCTCTTTGCTTATTGCCCGCTCAGCCGAGCTGCGAAAAGAAAGCCGTGGAGTCCACTTCAGAATGGATTTCCCCAACATGGATGACAAGTCCTTCAAAAAATATATAGAAATCAGCCGTCAAAAGTAGAAATTAAAACAAACTTTTGGTAAAATAGCTTGTAGTAAATTAGCAACAGAGTAATCAACAGGGATAAATAACTAAAGGCACATAGGAGCTTACCATTTTGTGCCCGCGTTCCTTTGAAACTTTGTGCCAAGAGGCTAATGAAGAGAGTGGGTCGAGCGGTCGCCCCGCATCTAAATAATTGGTGATTGGTAACGATTAAACCATCGAACCAATTATCATTTAACCAAAACAGGTGCGGGGAGGAAAGTCCGAGCAGGATAGGGCGCGGTGGTGGCTAACGGCCACCGGAGGCGACTCCAGGGAAAGTGCCACAGAAAAGACACAGCCGATAGCCCCAATTCTGGGGCACAGGCAAAGGTGAAATGGTGTTCTCCTTCGCCCTTTGGGCTTCGGAGAATTCTGCTAAGCTTACCTACCGGTGAGCGAAGCAGAACGGTAAGAGCGCACCGCGGCGGCGGTGACGTCGCTGGCAGGGTAAACCCCACCGCCTGCAAGACCAAGCAGCCGACCGGCTATTGCCGTAACCAGGCCCGGGTACGAACAACTGAAAAGTTGTTCGGTCGGCAGGTAGGTCGCTAGAGCCAACTGGTAACAATTGGTCGAGATAAATGACCGCTACCCCGCATCTAAATACGCCTTAGGCGTATAAATAGGTGTGAGGACACAGAACTCGGCTTATAGACTCACTCTCTTTTTGCTTGTATTTACTTACTCAAACTGACCGATTTACTAACATTATTATTGATAA
>CAYNTC010000259.1:0-3680 GCA_964399795.1 uncultured Pirellulales bacterium
AAGATAAATGGCAAAACGGTATTTTAACTGGAAGTTAGCAATTGTCTTACTAATGAGTGTTGGCGTCTTGATCGCCATGGCCTTTGTAATTCGCCAGTTGCAGAGAGGCACGAGAGCTGAGCGAGCGCTTGCTCTTGGCAATGAGGCATACGACGAACATAATTGGGATGAAGCTGCAGAGGAACTGGGCCGATACCTGGTGGTCCATCGAGATGATATCTCTGTGTTACTCAAATACGCAGAGTCGCAGCTAAAAAGAAAACCTGTGAAATCCGGTAACATTCAGCAAGCTATAGCAGCATATCGCACTGTTCTTAGACTGGATGCCAGCAATTCCGAAGCTGCAAAGCAACTGAGCGAAATTTATCTGTTGGTTAATAGTCCGGGTGAAGCTGAGTTAATTGTTAGAAGATATATCGAAGTAGAGAGGGATCCGGAACTTCAGAGAATGCTTGCATTGTCACTTGCCAGCCAGCGTAAGTACACCGAGGCGGCAGCGGAGCTCAAAAGTATAATAGAAGATAATCCTGACCAGGTCATGGCCTATGGGACTCTCGGCAAACTCACAGAGCAGCGACCGGCAGATTTTGCTGATCAAGAAGCCGAGCATTGGTATAACCTTGCTGTCCAGAATAATCCATCCGCAGCGCTGTCCTATGTGATCCGTGCAGGATTCTACCTGAGAAATAAAGACAGGCCAAAGGCCTTAGCTGATCTTCAGCAGGCTGAAAGCCAGGACTTGTCAGATCCCTCAGTTCGACTCCGGCTTGCAAGAGAATATATCAATGCGAACGTTCTGGATAAGGCTGAACAACAGCTTCAGGCTGTACATGCACAAACACCGAGAGATCAAAACCTCTGGCAGTTGTGGGCCCAACTGGCACTTAGATCCGGCTCGCAGGAGAAAATGCTCAAGATAGCGAACAGTGGCTTAGAACAGCTTAGCTCAGAGCCTTGGGATTTTATGCCTGTTGCTGCCGAGCTGTTTATTCAAACTAATCAACTTGACCGAGCCGCTGAGTGCATATCCGAACTCAAGGACAAGGATATCGCTCCTGCTGTGGTTGCGCATCTGGAAGGAGTAATAGCTGAGCGTAAGGGCCAAACATATCAAGCGGTCCAGAATTGGCAAAAGGCTCTGGAATTTGGAAATAAATCCCCGGGTGTTCGGTTAGCCTTGGCTTCGGCACTGGTTCGTCTCGGAGATAGGCAATCGGCACTTCGACACTTACGTACTTTGGTTTCTGAGTATCCTGACTTGTTCGACGCACGTTTAGCTTTAGCAAGATTGCTGGCCCGGATCGGAAACTGGGCCGAGGTCTCAGAGCATGCTCGTCGAGCAATGCAGCTTGCACCGCAAAATCTTGAATCAATTCTGCTGGACTTACATGCTCGTATTGTTTTATTAACGCGGAGCCCCGCAACCGAAAAAGCAGCAGCTTGGCAGGCTATAAAAGACCAGTTGTCTGCACTGGATGAAGCCACTAAGGGGGCACTGGACGTAAAACTCCTGCAATTGAGAGTTGCTGCTGCCCAGGAAAATCTTACCGACGTTGAAGCAATCATAAAGCAATTAAAGCAGGAATATCCGTCCTCACTGAGAGTCATTCTGGCTGAAATGGAGTTGCTGGTTACCCAGGAAAAAACTGAGCAAGCGATAGAGCTGCTAACCCGCGCAACAAAAGAATTCCCTACTGTTGTTGAGCCAGCAAGGTATCTTGCGGTTTTGTTGGCTGGGCAAGGAGACAGGCAAGAGTGTGAGGCAACTCTTAAGGATGCAATGGAACGTATGGATCAGCCTGTAATACAGAGAGATTTAGGATTTTTACTCGCTGACTTCTACACCCGCTGGCAGGAGCCTGACAAGGCTTACGAGCTTCTCGCGGCTCTTAGGCAGAAACTACCGGGTGACATTCCAATTAGGCGTCGATTTCTAATGTGCGAACAGATGAGCAAAAATCCTGAACTGGCCCAGCAAGTAGTCGATGAGATTAAATCTCTGGAGGGTGAGGACGGTTGGCAGTGGCGGTTTGCGCAAGCAAGCCTCTGGTACAACGCAGACAACTTTCGGCATTATTATCCACAGATCGTATCCATTCTGCAGGAGAGTTTATTAACCAATCCCAATGACCAGGCAGGCCGAATGCTCCTTGCAGCGACGTATGACAGGGCTGGTGAGCTACAACTGGCGCTGGACGCGTATCGTGAAGCCTTGAGTCGTTCAACCGATGACATCAACATAATCATTCCTACGGTCGCTGCATTATACAAGGCAGAAGAGTATGACGAAGCTGAGGATATTCTGAACCGTGTCTCTCAGCAGGAGCTTTATCATCCGCAACTGCAGAGGATGCAACTGCAGAACTACCTCAGACGTGGCCAGTTAAGCTCAGCTTCAGAAATTCTTGAAGAGCTTATTAGCAATGATCCTAATAATCAAGCTGCCTGTTTATCTCTTGCGTTACTAAAAATACGGCAGAACGAGTTTGACGAGGCGGGCCAATTATTGGATGAGCTGAAGGTGCAAAATCCAAACTCGTTATCGGTAACCTCAGCCCAAGTTCAACTCAGTATTCGCCAGGGCAAGCAACAAGAGGCGCTACATCTCTGTGATGAGCTTGTAGAAAACCTAAAAAGCGCATCGGCATACATGCTTCGAGCCAGGACACATGCTATGCTCGGGCAAAGGGATGGGGCTATTAAAGACTTTAAACAAGCCACAGCAATGGAGCCTAACAATATAGGTGTATGGGTAGCTCGCAGCGACTTTTACCGCACCGTTGGCCAGTTGGATCAGGCTATTGCCGATATAAGAAATGCACTGTCTTTAGCCCCGGATAATATCCAGATACAAAAACGTGCTATTGCACTATTCCTCAGGGCTGACAATAAAGACATAGTCCAACAAGGAATAATTTTGCATAGCAAGGCCCTCGAATCAAATCCTACGGATGTCGAGCTGCTGCTGATGAAAGCGCGTATGCTTCTGTCGGAAAGTACCGCTCCGGCAATTTACAATGCCCGAGACATCCTCCAAGAGGTGACGGATGAAAATCCCAAAAACAGTGAAGCATGGGTCCTGTTGGGAGAAATAATGCTGCTCCAGCGCCAACCTGGAAGGGCTGTGGATATTGCTCTACGTGGCCTTGCCCACACGCCGAACGACAAGACATTACTATTGCTTAAAGCTCGTGCGGAAGCGGCTCGCTCGCCTATATTGGCTGTGCCAACTCTAAAAGTGCTTCGCGAGCTGGACCCAAATAATGTAGATTTCGTGATACGGCTTGCAAACGCGTATATCAACGCAGATCAGGCTCAGAAGGCCGTTGATTTGCTTAACGAGCAAATAACTAATTCTGATGCCTCGAATATGCGCAGGTACAGCATGATCTTGGCGATAGCGTTGTACAAAAGCGGCAATAAAACGAAAGCTCAAGAGGAATTCGACTCCCTTATCGAGTCTATGCCGAATGATCCTACCCCTTTGATTGCGCAGGCTCGCTTGCTGATGGAGGAAAAGTCCTGGAACCAGTTGCGCAAAAAGGTAAGTCAATGGTATCAAACGCATTCAAAAGACACCGGCACGCTCTGCAAAATTGCTAATGATCTCGGCGCCACAGGAGATAAGCAAGCACAGAAAGTAGCAGAAGACATACTTCTTATGGTACTGCAACGTGAAC
>CAYNTC010000260.1:0-3654 GCA_964399795.1 uncultured Pirellulales bacterium
GGACAGGCTGGATTAGCTGGGGTGTTTTTGGCTCGGCTGTCTCGGGGCTGGTAGCGGGCGTACTCATAGGGCAGTTCACTGAATATTACACATCTGACAGCTACAGTCCGACACGAGGAATTGCAGAGCAAACGAAGATGGGAGCGGCGACTACCATCATAGAGGGTTTTGCGACAGGTATGTATTCTGCGGGTCTGCCGGTGATCACGATTGTGGTCGGGATTTTGTGTGCATTCGGCTTTGCAGGTGGTTTTTCGAATGTCTCGATGGGATTGTACGGCATCGGTTTCGCAGCGGTTGGCATGTTGTCAACTCTGGGTATCACATTGGCGACAGATGCTTATGGGCCGATTGCGGATAATGCCGGTGGAAATGCTGAAATGAGCGGTCTTGGGCCGAAGGTCAGAGAAAGGACCGATGCCCTCGATGCGCTCGGCAATACCACCGCGGCGACAGGCAAAGGCTTTGCCATAGGTTCGGCAGCTCTGACCGCAATGGCGCTGTTGGCGGCCTATATCGAGGAGCTTCGTATATGGATCGCCAGACTAGCAAACGAAAGTGTAGATGGACTGTTTCATATTGGAGAGGTAGCGTTTTCGGGCAAAGAGGGTGTGGCTGGCGCGATTAACGCCAAGACGGCTGAGATTATGGATTTTATCAATGCCTACGGGATGAACATTATGAATCCGAAGCTGATCGGCGGGCTATTTATCGGTGCGATGATGGCCTTTATATTCTGCGCGATGACTATGAAGGCAGTCGGCCGGACGGCAGGTTTAATGGTGGAGGAAGTGCGCCGGCAGTTCAAGGAGATAGCTGGGATCATAGAAGGAAAGGGAAAGCCAGATTACGCCAGGTGTGTTACTATTTCGACCCGAGGTGCACAGAAAGAGATGATTTTGCCGTCGCTTTTAGCTATCATTGTTCCTGTTTTAACGGGACTATTGCTGGGTGTGGCAGGCGTGATGGGGCTTTTGGCGGGAGGGCTGACTTGTGGCTTTGTTCTGGCGATTACGCTGAATAACGCTGGTGGCGCTTGGGACAACGCCAAGAAGTACATTGAAAAGGGGCATCTTGGCGGCAAAGGTTCCGATGCCCACAAAGCAAGCGTGGTCGGTGATACGGTTGGCGACCCGTTCAAGGATACCTCGGGGCCGAGCTTGAATATATTGATTAAACTTATGTCAATAGTTAGTGTAGTGTTCTCAGGCGTTGTGGTCAAATTCGCTCCGGTTGTCAGCGGCTGGCTCGGCCTGGGCGGCAAGTGATTATGTCGGTTCTTGTTTGTTGCCGAGAGGCGCTTGTTCGAGGTCACGTAGTTGACGCAGTGAGTTGATGTCTGTAATCTGAAGGGTGGCAGGAATAGCCGCCTTTTTTATTGAACACGAGGATAAGGAATTTGGCGAAAAAGCAAGATTTAGAATCAAAGGCATTTGCAGTGGCTGCTGCACAGATAGCAGCCAGCCGACATTGCAGCGACATTTCAATTCTGGATTTGAGAGGCCTGTCACCGGCAACAGACTATTTTGTGATTGCGACCGGCACAAGCGACAGACAGATGCGCACGGTCGCCGACGAGATTTCTAAGGCTGCGAAAGAGAACAGCTTGCAGCGTTTCGGCATAGCCGGTTATCAGCACGCACACTGGATTCTGCTGGATTTTATCGATGTGGTAATTCACATTTTCGATAGCGAGCATCGGGACTATTACGATCTTGAGCTTCTGTGGGGCGACGCAAAAAGAATTGATTATTGATGAATGATTATTGATTATTTTGATGAAGAGTGTTCGTGAAATACTTGAAGATAGAATCAGCACTGTAATGGCTGAAGTTTCTGGGCAGCTCGTCACGGCGGAGCATGCCGTAGCCGGAAAGGGTTGTGCCGCTATGGTAGGCCCGGCGACTGATCCTAAGTTTGGAGACTATCAGGCTAATGGCATAATGTCCCTTGCAAAACAGCTCGAAATAAACCCTCGCAAGTTAGCCGAAGAAATCGTAAATAAGCTCAACACTGAACCCCGAACCCCGAACACTGAACCCCTATTAAGTGACATCTGCGAGCAGCCGGAAGTTGCAGGGCCGGGTTTTATTAATCTTCGGCTGAAACCAGAATTCATCACCAAGAGTCTGCTTGAAGTCAGCTCAGACCAAGACAATTTCGGAATAGAAAGAACATCACAGTCCCAAACAATAGTCGTTGATTTTTCTGGCCCGAATATTGCAAAACAGATGCATGTGGGGCATTTACGAAGCACAATAATCGGCGATTGCATCTGCCGAGTTCTCGAATTTTTAGGACACAAGGTCATCCGCCAGAACCACATCGGCGACTGGGGAATGCAATTCGGGATGCTGATTGCTCGTCGCTTTTACGATAAAACTGCATCAAGAATGGCAAAAGTCTTTGGAAAAAGACCTGATGATGCATTTGATATATCATCTACAGAGCAATTATATCGAGAAGCCAAGATAGAATATGATTCAAACCCGGATTTTGCGGAGCTTTCTCGTAAGTATGTGGTTGCTCTTCAGAAGCGAGAACAAGTGGCGTTAAATTATTGGAACGAGATTGTTGCTATTTCAATAAATGAGTGCCAAGTGATATATGATCAACTTGGCGTTACTCTTTCAATGGATGATATAAGAGGTGAAAGTGCATACAATGATGATTTGCCTGACATAGTGATTGATTTGAAAAAACAGGGTTTGACTAAAGAATCAGATGGCGCGGTTTGTGTTTTTCCATCTGGGTTCAAAAATAAAGAAGGCAAGCCTTTGCCATTTATGACTCAAAAGTCGGATGGAGCGTATCTTTATGCGACGACGGATTTGGCGGCGCTGCGTTATAGAGTCAATGAACTAAAAGCTGACAAAATCATCTATGTCACTGATGCCCGGCAAAAACTGCATTTTGAGATGCTATTTACGGTGGCTGATATGGCTGGATGGGACAGAAGACAGACGACGGACGCCGGAGAACGGAGGACCCTTCGACAAGCTCAGGGCAGGCAGAAGACTGAATTGGTTCACGTTACCTTCGGCAGCGTGTTAGGCGAAGATGGTAAGCCGTTAAAAACGCGTGAAGGAGAGAACGTAAAACTGAAAGATTTGCTTAAAGAGGCAATCGAGCGTGCAAAAAAGATCGTTGATGAAAAGAATTCGGGTTTGCCGGCTGAAGAGAAAAAAGAAATCGCAGAAGCTGTTGGAATCGGAGCCATCAAATATGCTGATTACTCAAATAACCGAACGAGTGACTATGTCTTTAGCTTTGACAAAATGTTAGCTATGGACGGCAATACCGCACCGTATATGCAGTATGCATACGCGAGGATAAAATCGATTGAGCGAAAGGCAAAGGCTAAGGGCATAAATGTTGAAAAAGAGCTTGGGGAATTAGACACGATAAGTTTGACTGAGCCGGAAGAGCTGGCTTTGGCTAAATACTTGATTCGCTACGGAGAAGCAATTCAAGCTGCTGCGAACGACTATAGGCCGAATTATCTGACGAGCTATCTTTACGAACTGGCGCAAAAATTCAGCGTGTTCTATACGAATTGCCCGGTCTTAGATGCTGGGCCGGATAAGAGGCCTACGAGACTCTTGCTTTGCGATTTAACTGCAAATACAATCAAGCACGGCTTAAGTGAGCTTT
>CAYNTC010000261.1:0-3652 GCA_964399795.1 uncultured Pirellulales bacterium
ACGTGGAGCAGAGCGTACCAAAGCTGCTCAAGGAAGCAGAAGGCACCATTGCTCCATCCAGGAACTATCTCTACACACAGGCTGAGCTGCTTAAGTCAACGCCCATTCTTACTAGGGCAATTGATAATCTTGATCTGGTCAATATGAGGACCTTCTCGACTGTGGACGATGCGATCACTTTTTTGAAGAAGAGCCTTGATGTCTCAGTCGGAAAGAATGATGAGATAGTAAGCGTCAGCTTTGGTTCTGCGTATCCTGCGGAAGCAGCGAAATTGGTCAATTCGGTGGTCGAATCATACATTAGCTATAACGAATCCAGCAAACGTGATACAGCCGGGGAAGTACTGAAAATACTGCGTAAAGAGAAGCTCCAGCGGGACAAGGATATTGCTGAGAAGCTCAAGGCGATGATGGATTTCAAGAAGGAGAATGTGAACCTTGCTTTCGAAGGTCGGCAGGGCAACATAATACTGGATAGACTCAGTAAGCTTTCTGAAGCGGTGACACAGGCCCAGTTGCAGACCATCGAGGCTGAGTCACTTTATCAGTTGACACAGTCGATGGTGACAGATCCGGCGAAGTTAAAGCAGTTTGTCGAGGGTGAACGAGCCAAAGGCGCATATACGTTCGCAGCCAGTGAGAGGGCACAACAGCAGGCTAAACTCGATGAACTTCAGACTCGGTATGATGGCCTGACCCAGCAAGTCGCGACAAATCATCCTGCTGTGCAGCTTTTAAATGAAAGGATTGATCAGTTAAAGGAGCGACTTGAGGTAATTGACAAGCAGTTTGCCGAGGCCCAATTGGCTATCGTTGAACAGCGGTATCTAACGGCCAAAGAAAAAGAGGATCAGGTACGGGAGCACTTTGAACGGCAGCGTCAGCAGGCCGTTGCCCTGAATGAGCAGGTGACCCAGTACACTGCACTTGAATCAAGCTGGGAGCAAGCTAAGAAGCTGTGCGACATTCTGGATGAGCGGATCAAAGAAATTGATATTACTGAAGAGGGTGGAGCTCTTAACATAGCCATCCTTGAGCAGGCCAGGGCTGCGGAAAAACCGTCGAAGCCTCAGAAGGCGCGTGTTATGGGCATTGCATTGCTGGCAGGGCTTCTTTTTGGGTGTGGGTTGGCATGTTTGCGAAGTTGTAGAGACCGACGGCCGAGGTCGCTTCTGGAAGCGTCCTTTATTCTTGGAGTGCCGATTTTAGGAGCGGTGCCTACGGCAACGAAGAGACGGTCTATTTCAGCGGTTGGAAGGAAAGCATATTTAGAACCGAATTCACGTGTGGCAGAAGCATACCGGGCTATTAGAACAGCGTTGATGTTCGGTAATCCCAAAAATAGAGTCAAGACTATTGTAGTGACCTCACCAACAGCGGGTGATGGTAAAACCACACTCGCGAGTAATCTTGGCGTCACAATGGCACAGGCTCAACAGCGTGTGCTTTTAGTGGATGTTGACTTACACAGCCCTATGCAGCACAAAGTGTTCAAAGTTGCAGGTGAACCTGGGTTGTCGAGCGTTTTAGTGCATGGTCAGGTGCTTGATGAGGTCATCCGCCATAGTTGTATAGCTGGTCTGGACTTGCTGTTATCTGGGCCGAAGATAGCGAATCCTTCAGAGACACTAACAAGCAAAGCGTTCGCTAATACCATGGCAGTGCTGACATCGAGGTACGATTATATAGTGATTGATTCTCCTCCAGTTCTATCCGCATCGGACGCCTGCATTTTAGCGGCACTTTGTGATGTGACAGTTCTCGTCTATAGTGCAAAAAGGTCAACTCGCTTGGATCTGGAACAGACTCGTAACGCTTTGCAAGGAGTCGGAGCACGTGTTTTTGGAGCTGTTGTAAATAAAGTATCTCACAACGGCGGCTTATATGATTATCGTCGTCGCCATATCTGCACGCATGTGTGTGGGCAGAAGAAATGGCAGAGGCAAAGTGAGAAAGAAGGCGACCTTGCGGTGGCCGGGAATTTAAAACGCGCGTAGAAGTAAGATAGTTAAGAGTCTTATTGTCAAGGAGAAAAAGTCGGACATAGTCCGGCTGGCGCGTGCTGAGTAGGGGGAGGAGGCTGTGAATCGCTACGTTTTGCTATTAAGCAAGAATAGAAGGGGGCCTGTCGGAATATACGACCAGGGCACCTTTGGATGAATGTAGTCGAGGCAGTCGGTTAAACGTGCACCGACGGGGACGGAGTCTGAGAAGAACTTTACGCTCGGTAGATATGCGGGACTGAGCCAGTTGTAGCTACATTAGTTTTGTGCCAATCGTGATGTATTTATTTGTATACCTTGGTTCAGCGTTAGTAACCTTAATAGCTGCACCAGTTTTTATTCGGTTGGCGTACCAGCTTGATTTGGTCGATGTCCCGGGTATTCGGAAAGTGCACTCAAAAGCCATACCGAGGATCGGCGCTGTGGTAGTCTTTGCTTCTGTGACGTTGATCTTCGTGCTTGCATTATATCTGCTCGGTGTTATTGGAGATAGTAGCAATTTTCGGGTTAAGAGCGTTGCTCTGTAGATTGATTGAAGAGCCAAGCACGGCTGTTTTACTTCAGGATATGGCCGTTGCATCCAAGGCCGAAAGCGTAGATAGTGTTCGATATGAAAGCTCCGCTGACAAAAGAAGCGTTGTCCAGGTTCAATATAGCTACTGATGATGAGGTGACGACAAGCGTTTCGCCTGGCATTTCAGAATATGTGAGGCTGCTGCTTGTTTGGGTCCAATCTATTCTTCGCCGTTGGGCCTCTACCTTTTTTCATCCGGCTGTATGGCGGGGACTCGTCGTTCTTTTTGATCAAGGACTTTATAGTATCACCAATTTCTTGGCGGGAGTATTTGTTGCTCGGATTTGTGGTAAGACAGAATATGGTTTTTATATTCTCGGCTTTACCTTGCTTGTTATTATTATGGATGTGCAATTCAGCCTGTCCGGCGCGCCGTTTACTGTTTTTAGTCCTAGTCTGAGGAGGAAGAATCGCCGAGTCTATCTTGGTAGCACGCTTATTTATCATATTGTTATCTCCGCCATTGCAGTGGCTGTATTTATACTGGCAGGATTTGTTACATTGGCTGTCGGGGGGTCGGCCGCCTTTGTCAAAGTATTGTTGGCTCTCGCAGCCGCTTCAGCATCTATATTATTGCGTGATTTTATCCGGCTTGTTTTACTAGCAAAGCTTCAAGTGTGGGCAAGTCTGCTAATGGGTTTGTTTGTGAACACTGCCACGATCGGCGTACTATTGTGGGCCTATTTCGAGCAACGGCTAACGCCTGCTGTTGTTTACCTTACTATGGGATGTTTTTCCGGTTCGGCAGCTTTGGTTATGTTGTTTGCTAAAAGAAAGAAGATAGGTTTCGTTCGAGGTCAATTGCGCAGCCATATACATGAGAACTGGTGTTTCGGGAAGTGGCTGGTTGCTCGAACGGCAGCGCGTTTTTTGACTCTGCAAATTTATCCCTGGATTATTCTTGCATTTGAGAGTCCAGCGGCAGCCGGTGTGTACGGTGCATGTATGAGCTTAGCCACCGCTGTTAATCCTGTGTTGATGGGCGTAAGCCGATATCTCGGACCCAGCACAGCTCACGCCGCCTGTCACGGACGAGCGGCTGTACGCAGGACGGTCAATTTGGCCATGATTATAT
>CAYNTC010000262.1:0-3650 GCA_964399795.1 uncultured Pirellulales bacterium
CCGGTGCTATAAAGCTCGACGTCCCGCTGAAAGTGGACATATCCTTCGGCCCAACCTGGCTCGCTTAGTCCCAAAATTCATTTTGGGCTTTTACATTTACCCCTGCAATTTTTTTCTTGCTAAGGAACTCTGAACGCTCTACGCTATACGCTGTATTATCAGAAGCGAGCACACCTCGGATTCGTGGTTCAGGATCAGGAGATAGGTATTGCAAGCTACATGATATGTAGAATTTGCTGACACGTTATAGAGTTGTAGGAAAAACAGAAAATGATAGATCTGGATGCTCTTACAATAGTAGATAAGAGGGTCACCCAGGACCTTGAGGACCGCCGAGAAGTATTTGCTCGAGAGGTGTCGCACATCAAGGAGAAAATGAATGCCATGGGAGCATTTTATTCGAGTGCGACAGTGAAGCTTATCTCAGGTGCTATCGGGAATGAGTTTAGGGTGCGCGCCTCGCTTATCTGGCATGCGTTCGCGCGTGCACTCGATGCAAAAGCAGTCGTACTAAGCAACAAGATAACTTCAGAGGTAAAGCAGCGTTTGGCTGATATACTCGACAAACACTCACCTGATCTTCCGAAGCATCACCAAGAACTGGCAGGAATCACACGTGGCCCAATTTTTGGAAAGTCCGTTCAGGAACTTAAAAAGGCCGCATTAGACCGTATTTTTACGGAAATTGATTATGCCCTACTCAAGCACTCAGCACCTTCAGAACCCGGCTCAAGTGTTGTAAACGTATACCAAAGCTATGGAATTGTTCAAACCGGCGCTGGCTCATCAGCATCGCTCACCATTAATCTAGATAGTGAAGAGCTCAGTGAGATTGAAAAGGCTCTCGAATCCGTTAAGGAGACCCTTGAACGGTCGACTTCACTCGCTTCTGTTGAACAAAATCAAGCTTTTGAACTGGTTTCCGACATCAAGAATGAAATCAAACGTGCCAAACCAAATTTGTTTAGAATCCGCGGAGCAATGCAAGGGCTGGCTATGACGATCCAGACAATTGCATCGGCTCCAAAAGCATATCAGCTTTTGAAGGGTGCGGCTTCCCTTTTAGGTTTACAACTACCTTGAACCGATTTGCTTAACCGTTGCCAGAGCAGCGACGTAGGGTGACAGCCTTAAGCGCAGCGGCTCGACTGAGTCGCTGAAGTCTTGGGGATAGTTTTCAGAAACTAAAGACCCATCGCCAAAACCTTCGGCTTTGACGCTGCCACCCGATAGAAATGAAGAACGTGTGGCAGCCTCAAGTACGAGACAACCGCGAAGCGGAGTCCGGGCTTGGGGATGGCCATGTATTTCATATCTGGCACATACCACCGAATCGGCGACGGCTATTGGTTCCTGCATAAATAATGATAAAACACAAGAAGCATAGAGCAACAATGTCATTCCCGCGAAGGCGGGAATCCAGTCATTTTAATGACGTTTTCTGGACTCTCCCCAGGACGCCCTATGGCGCTGCTTGCGCAGGAGTGACAAATCAGAACAATTTCTATTAACATTAGTTTTACTGGTATCAATAAACACGGCCTTGACTCCGTTAAAGTTTCAACTTAACGATCAACTGCAAGAAAAAAAGTATATACGTAAAGCGCGTACGCGCTTTACGTATAATATGTGAATGATGCAAGTGATTTATACTAATTGTAAGAACCACGCTAATAAATTGTGCATAGCACAACACAACCATGGTGGGCAGTGCTACTCTGCGAAGTAGCCTTCGCTACGTAGCACGAGTGCCCACCCTAAATTTTCCATCCTTATCGCAGTCTGCGGTTTCCTTCCTATTCACGCCGTTTTTCATCGCAGCATTGACGTAAGACGTACAGGCCAATAGAATGATTCATCCGATACTGGATTGATGATTGAGTACCATAATTGTCATTCTGAGGCGTAGCCGAAGAATCTCTTTTAATCAGGTCAGATCCTTCGCTTCGCTCAGGATGACAAGCATCAAAAATCGAGGTACGAGTATGACATTGATTAACGAAAACTTCTTGAAACTACAGGCAGGCTATTTATTTCCTGAAATCGGCAGGCGTGTTCGTGCTTACAAACAGCAGAATCCCGATATAAAAATAATCAGTATGGGCATCGGCGACGTGACTCAGCCATTAGCGCCGGCTGTTATCGAAGCGATGCACAAAGCCGTTAACGAAATGGGCTGTCAGGAAACCCTTAAAGGTTACGATGACAGCGGAATCGGCTATGAGTTCCTCAGAAAGGCAATACTGGAAAACGATTTCAATAGTAGGGGGGTCAAGCTGAACCCTGACGAGGTTATTATAAGCGACGGTGGTAAGTGTGACACAGCTAACATCCAGGAGGTATTCGGCCTGGACAATATAGTAGCGGTTGCCGATCCTGTCTATCCTGTTTATGTTGATACAAACGTCATGGCCGGCAGAACCGGCCCGGCTAATAAAAACGGTCAGTACGAAAAAATCGTCTATATGCCTTGCACCGCGGAAAACAATTTTGTTCCTGAGCCGCCAGGCGAGCACGTTGACCTTATTTACCTTTGTTTTCCCAATAACCCCACAGGTGCGGTGGCAACCAGAGAAGATTTAGCCGAATGGGTGAATTATGCCCGCGAGAATAAAGCTATAATTCTTTTCGATGCCGCCTACGAGGCTTTTATCAGCGATCCTGGTATACCGCATTCGATCTATGAAATCGAAGGTGCTAAAGATGTCGCGATTGAATTCCGCAGCTTCTCAAAAACAGCCGGTTTCACCGGCGTACGCTGCGCCTTCACAGTTGTGCCTGAGCAGCTAAAGGCATACTCCCAAAACGGCAGGGCGGTCGAAGTCAACTCGCTCTGGAAAAGGCGCCAATGCACCAAGTTCAATGGCGTATCATACATTACTCAGGTTGGCGCAGCAGCCATCTACAGCCCAAGGGGCAAAAAGCAAATCCGCAAGATTATCAACATTTATATGAGTAATGCCGCACTTATCCGCGACTCGCTAACAAAGCTCGGCTACACGGTCTATGGCGGCATCAATGCACCTTATATCTGGGTCAGGACTCCTGATAGTCTTAGCTCGTGGGATTTCTTCGACCAATTGCTGCAAAAAGCGAACGTCGTCGGAACACCCGGTGTCGGCTTTGGGCCGTCTGGAGAAGGTTACATGCGCCTGACAGCCTTTGCCACGCCTGACAATGTCAAGGAAGCCTTGCAGCGCATAGCAGACAGACTGTAGTTAAATCTCTATCCTGATGATTCAGCCAATTATAGCATATATCGGCCTCGGCAACAACTTAGGTGACCGAAAGCGCAATATACGAGCAGCATGCGATATGCTCGCCCAAACAGACCATATCGAGCTTGTCCGAATCAGTGATATTATAGAAACGCCACCTTTGGGCAGTGCTGAGCAGCCCAACTATCTAAACGCTGTCGCCGAAGTAAGAACCAAGTTGAGCGCCGACGAATTGTTCAGCAAACTTGAGGACATCGAGAAAACGCTTGGCCGAGTTCGTAGAGCAAAATGGTCTTCTCGCGTGATTGATTTGGACATTTTGCTCTTTGGTCAGGACGTTATCGACCTGCCTAATTTGACCATTCCACACCCGCAGATGCACTTACGCTCATTTGTGCTCAAAGGCCTTTGCCAGCTCAATCCCAATCTGAT